>JBKJZU010000494.1:0-4919 GCA_046715015.1 Micropepsaceae bacterium | reverse complement strand
CGCGCAGTGTTGGCGGGAAAATACTGGGACTTCATGACCGACTGCACTGGAGACAAAGGCTGAGACTTCCGAGCCTTCCGAATTACCCCGCTGGCGCGCTGTCCTGGCGAAATACGCAGGAAATCGAATGTGTCACCATTTGGCGTACCCCCATTGCGTCACCACCATCGACGGCCACCGATCAGGTGATGCAGCACTTCCGAAGCTGCACGTTAGAAGTGCGTCTGCCGCATGATTTTTCCTCGATCAGATGCGTCCGGAGCCGCGCCGACTCACTTTGGTGGTACACGCAAATGCTCGCTTCACGTGCCGCCATTCCTTTGTCATGCTTGTCGCGCGAGTCGCGTCGGACACGACGCTCCAGGCGTTTCGAGGACACCATGAACACAACACGCAAGATTGCGACGCTCGTCACAACAGCTGCTTTGAGCATCTGCACTGCTGGCATCGCAGCCGCCGGCGAAAACTATGCATTTCCAAGCGCGAGCGGCGTCCAGCTATCCGCAACGCCGACGCCCACCTTTATTGCCCCTGCAAACGGCGAAGCATCGCAGCCATATGCCTCCGGCGTGAGTGTCGGCAACGCTTTCGTCTATGGTCAGCCCGCGTTCGCAAGGTATCAACTGCCGCCACCGGTGTACGCCGGGGGGCAGGCCACGCCCTATGCAAGCCATTTGATGAGCCATGCATTCATGGTGGCTCCTTACGCAAACTACGCGGCCGACTATGCGCGCCTCTTCGCGCCGAACTACGCGGTGAGCGCATGGACCGATCGGGTATTTGGCGTCGTGGACAGTGGCTACACCGCGGTCGACGGTTGGACGGCGGCCGCCTACGGCTTGCCCCGCTTGCAAGGACCGCGGCGACGTGGGGAGTCCGCTCCAGATCTCACGCTAATGCCGCCGTTCCGGGCTCATCCGGAGCTTGACCGCGGCCCAACGTTCAACCTTCAAGGAAACTAGAACGCCCGCCTATGCGGGTTTCGCGCGACCGCTCCGGGTGCCGTTATTGCTGTTCGTGACGCCGTGCTGAACGGCCCAAATGGCAACTTGCGTCCGGTTTGTCGCGCCAAGTTTGCGCAGCACCGTCTTCAGGTGGACTTTTACGGTCGCCTCGGTGATCGCAAGTTCCTTGGCGATCGCCTTGTTCGAGTGACCGTCGGCGAGCCCGCGAATGATGTCGAGTTCGCGTTGTGACAAGGCAACGTCGCCAACCCGCACCCGTTCGCTCGTCCCTGATTGATTGGCGCGCATGGCGCCTAGGAAATCGGTCAGCATGCTGGGAAAGACTTTTTCGCCCGACACCACAAGGCGAAGCGATTCGATCAGAGCATTGCCCGTGATGCTTTTGAGCAGATAGCCGTCGGCGCCTGCGCCGAACATATCGGCAAGGTGAGAGAGCTCCGCAGATTCCGCGAGCACTACGGTTCGTGCTTGCGGCTGCGCGGACTTCAATGCGGTGACAGCCTCGGCCCCCTGAGCGAAGTCGAGAATGATGATGTTCGGAGAAAGTCCCCCGTCCGACCCGTTTCGCGTGATTTCGTCGACAGTCGATGCCTCGGCTGCGATGTGGAAGCCGTTGCCGTCCAACTGCGACCGCAAGCCCGACCTAAGCAACGGGTGCGCATCGACCAGCCAAACGATTGTGTTTTCCACCAATGCACCCCTCATCGCGTTGTCTTTCTTCGTCGAGCTATTGCCCGAGAACGCCTCCAGTACTGGCAAACCGCAGCCGGGCGTTAGGCCTAATTAGGGTGATGTGACTTTAGTTGTAAACCGTTCGTGTGGGAACGGCTCAGTGACGACCGCAACAAGTGAGCTGAATTTCTTCCCATCTCTAATGGATTAACCATCAAGCATATCGTGGTGCGCGACCGCAATGGGATCGCACACGCGTGCGACGAATTCGCGGATCGTACTTAGAACGGACACGGAATTGTCACGAAAAGCACCGTGGCCGCAATCATCGAATACCCAAAGTGTCCCAAGATTCGCATCGATATAGGTCAAGAGTTCCTCAGCCAAATGCGGCGGCGTGATCGGATCTTGAGCACCCGCTAGGATGAGCGTCGGGCACAGGATTTTGTTCAGAACCGGGCGGAAATCCATCCGGTGTATTTCACGCCCCGGCAGCGAAAAATGACGGTAAACCTCGCGTCTTGTGATCGTGCGGGTGCGGGCGTTGTCGCCGCCGGCACGTACCGTGGTGTTGTAGAGCGGCATGCAGACCCGCATGTACGTGTCGAATTCCTCATCGCTCCCGGACAGCCACATGCGTTCTGCTGCGGCGAATGCCTCTTCCCCGCCCTTCGCGCGGAACAACGCCAAACTGGCGTCCAAATCCATGCGCGCGGCCGTGCTGGACAAGATCAACGCGCGCGGATGGGTGGGATGCCGCGTCGCATAGGACTGCGCCACCATGCCGCCGAATGACTGTCCGAGCACGATCGGCTTCTCGATGCCAAGCACGTCGCAAAACGCCCGCACATCATCGCCCCATTGCGCGAGCGTCCACGTCGAAGGATCGCTTGGCACACTGCGTCCGTTGCCGCGATGGTCGATGTAGACGACCTGCGCGATGTCGGCGAAGCCGTCGAAATCCCCGCGCAAGCCGGAGTGAGCGAACCCCGGTCCGCCGTGCATGACGATCAGCGTCGGCTTCTCGCGCATCCGCGGCCCGTCGGCCTCGAGCTTTGAGCCTACGACATCGAAGAAAATAGGTTGTTCGCCCAGCCTGATGAACACCGCGGCCCCCGAAAATGTGCGCGACCGATAACGTGCGCGGGACTAGGCTGCAAGCTCGTTCGAAACGTCCGCAGCTTCCGCCGCATCGAAACCGCACCAGGAATTGCGCCTTGTGTCGTAGAGCTTGCACTCGCGCGTCAGCTGAAGGTGGTACGCGGGTGTCCAAACCTGCACGTTGCGCTGACCGGACGCTGTCCCGACGTCATCTTGTGCGGCTTTTAGACGGTACATCGGCACGCCGACATGGATGTGGTGGGCTTGATGCTGCATCACGCGATGCATGACCCAATCGAGAGCGTTCGGAAAGCGGATGTGAGCCGTCCCCGCCATGGATTCCTCCACGCTCGAAGGCTGCCCTGTCGGCATCGACCATCGGACTGAAGGTCCGGTGTGCTGCACGATCGTAACGAACGAGATGAACACGTTCCAAACGAGGAACGGCACCAGCAGGCCGAACACTGCGGCATTCGCTAACGCCGCGGTAAGCGACAGCGTCGGGTTCGCAGCAAGCGCCATGGCGCCGAACGCCAAGATTGCCGCCGGGATGAACGTATAGACGATCCCGAGATCCGTGAGGTTTGCCCGCGTCAGCGCTTTTTTTCCGCCGAACGGCATGAAGATGTCGGGCCACCACACGTCGGTCATATAGAAGAACTGCTGGCCAAGCAGCGAACGCTGAAAGCGATAATATCGCCGCTGCCAAGGCGACGCCTTGCGATATTGTTCGACGGTCATCGGCGAATAGGCGTTGTCGATCCCGATTTGCGCGGTGTAGCGGTGGTGAACGCGATTGTGATGATGTTCCCAAAGGCTGAAGGCGTGAAGCGCGGGTAGAAACGCGATCGTCCCGATCAATTCGTTCAAGAACTTGTTCGGAAGAAAACTTTGATGCGCGCTGTCATGGCCGACGATCGCAAGCAGCGCGACCATCCCACCCGCCAAAACGCCGAACGTCAGCTTGAGAGCAATTGCTTCCGCAGTGACCGCCCCGTAGACGAAAGCGAGGTAAGCTACGACGTCGATCACGAAGATGGCGAACCCCGTCACCGCAGCGCGCTTTGCGTGCGGCGCTAGCGCCATTCGTTCCAATCGCAAAGCCATCGCCGAAATTCGTCCGTTAACGGACATTCAGTATACGCGTTGCGCGAAACAGCGGCAAGGTTGCGTGTCTTAACGCCACCGAAGCTCGACACCAACGGCGGTAGCCTCGGCATCGCTAACGCCCGCCAGATCGCCCCGAAACGCGTTGCCGGTCATCGTGGCCGTAAGGTTGATCGGCGCCCGATCGACAAACATGTGCGCAACGCTCAGGCTAAGCAGCACGTGTTCGCTGAGGTCGAAATCGGCGCCCGCGGCAATCGTAACCCGGTCGGCATCGGGAATCCGGGCATTGCGCGCGGCACCGGCAGGGCTCTGATCGTAGGCACCACCTAATCGAAAGGCGCAGTCTCCGTCCGGCCGATAGGTTAGGCCGACGGCTCCGAACCAGCTGTCGTGCCAATCGAATAAAGTTACCTCGTCCGGCTGCAGTGGATTTGCGAATTCGACCCGAAGCTCTCGAAACACGCTCCAATCGGTGTGCGCAACCTCGCCGCCGAGCGACCATTGCGGCGACAAGCGCACGACCGCCGCAAGCGTCGACACCGCGGGTGTCGTCAAATCGGTCGCCCCGCGCGTGTCTTGCAGCAAACCGAAGCCCGCCAACGCAGCCCCCGTCGCCGACGTTCCGATCGAAAACGACACGGGCCCCGTCATGCGATGCCGAATCTCGGAGCGGTAGCTTGCGCCCAACTGCAGCCAATCTTCCGGCGACCACAAAGCGCCGACCGAAAAGCCAAAGCCCCAATCTTGAGCATCGAAGGCGCCATACCCGTCTTGCAGCGTCGGCAACGCACCAGGGACGGCAAACGCTGCACCGATGGTGCCAATGTCGATCGCGTTCGAGAGCCGACCGCTGGCATATTGAGTCTGCAGCGCTGCAGCCAATACCAGATCCGGAGACGGCTCGTACGCAAGCGCGGTGGCGACGCTGACTGTCAGCAGCTTCGTTTCATGCGCGTGATAACGGCCCGCCCAGTTGCGGTCATAGGTGGTTGAAAGGTCCCAAGGGGCACCGACGGAAAGACCGGTGCTCCACGTCGGCGATAGCCGGTATCGCGCGGAGAGGTTGGGTGC
>JBKJZU010000493.1:0-3048 GCA_046715015.1 Micropepsaceae bacterium | reverse complement strand
CATCAGAAGGGCGCCCATCGATGAGGTGCCGGGGTGGCTCGAAAACCAGAGCGCGCCGAAGCCGGAAGCGGTGGCGCCCGCGCTGAACATCACCGCTCTCGTCAGCGGCGACTGCAGCAGGGCTTGATTGCCGGCGCGCCAGGCCATGACGAAGTAGATGTCGAAGGCGACGCCGATCCCGAACAGCAGCGGCAAGGCGATGATGTTCGCGTAGTTGAGTTTCAGGCCGATCGCGACGCAGGTCGCCAGTGTCAGCGCACCGGCGAGGATCAGCGGTACGAGGGCGAGCAGGACGTCGCGGACGTTGCGCAACGCGAGGGCGAGGATGAGCGCGATAACGAGGAAGGAGTAGACGCCGGCATCGGTGAACGCGCCGGTGATCGTGCGCCCGGATTCTTCGAGCGTCAGCGGTACGCCGACGGCGCGCGGCGCGACGGACTTCACGGCCGCCACGAAGCGTGAGAGCGCGGCGTTATCGGTCGGATCGCCCTTCGGGTAGATGCGCACGCGAAGCGCGCCGGACGGCGCGACGAAATCGCGGGCGATGTCCTTGGGCAGCGACTCCAGCGTCACCGGTTCGGCGGTCAGGAGGCTGCGGACGTTGCCGAGGAGGATGGGCAGGCCCGCCGTGATCAGCTCAGCGACCTTTGCGCGGGTCGCGGCGTCGGCGGTGGCGAGGCGGTCGAGCGAGGTCGCTAGCGAGGGCGCGGTCGACGGATTGGTGGCGGTTATTGCGGCTTTGCGGAGGGCAGCGGCGGTTGCGATGATGGACGCGACCGTTTCGGCGTCGGTTGGAGCGGGTTTGGTGACGACGGGATTGAGCGTTAGATCGAGCAAGAGTTGGGCGTCGGCGATGAGGGCGAGTTTCTGCCCTTGGTCTTGCGGAATGAGGTCGTCGATGGTGACGACCTTGGCGACGGCGGGGAGTGCGCGCAGGCGCGTCGCCAAGGCGGTCGCTTCTTCGCGCGATGTTGCGAGGGCGTCCATGGCGTTCGGCGAACGGTCGGGATCGTGCGCAAGATCGAGCAGGGTCGAGATCGACTCGGAGTGCCGCGAGCGCAGGTTCAAAAGGTTGAAGTCGAAGGCGAGGCTCGGCAGCAAGGCGACGGCGGCGGCACCGAGCGCGAGCGCGACCACGATGAAGAAGCCAGGGACGCGCAGGAGGATCCGGTCGAGCGGGGCGAGTGATGCGAAACCGGCTTCGCTCGCTTCGCCGGCGGGCTTTGCGAGGTGGATGAGAGCAGGCAAGAGCGTCAGGCTCAGCAGGTAGGTGATCAACATGCCGGTGCCGGCGATGAGGCCGAGTTCGGCGACGCCGCGGTAGCTCGTCGGCAGGAAGCCGTAGAAGCCGGCCGCGATGGCGAGCGCCGCCAGCGTGAGCGACGGGCCGATCGCACGGGCGGCTTCGACGATCGCGGTTTGGAGATCGCCTCGGTCGTGGCGCTCGGCGCGATAACGGACGCAGAATTGGATCCCGAAGTCGACGCCCAAGCCTACGAACAAGGCGACGAAAGCCACCGACATGATGTTGAAGGCGCCGACAAAATAGAGGCCGAGCGCGGTTGTGATGAGAAGGCCCGCCAGGATGGTCGCCAGAACGCACACGATTAGGCGCACGGATTTGAGGGCGAACCACAGCATCAGGACGATGACGCCTACCGTGGCGGAGGCGATGGGGACCGCGTTCTCGGTCAACGTGCCGAACTCTTCGTCGAAGATCGGCACGGGGCCAGTCAGGCGGAGCGTCACACCGTTCGCGGGGGTGAGGTTCAGGCGTTGCGCGGCTTCGCGGATTAATCGCGTCGGCTTCTCACCGGGTTTGAGCGTGCCGAAGTTGACGGCGACGAGCGCTTCGATCACGCGACGGGTTTCGCGCAGGTCGGGCTCGCCCTCCATCATCATCTTGCGCCAGGAGAGAGGCGCCGGTTTGCCGTCGAAGTACGCCTTCAACGTCGCGTCGAACGCGGCCAGTGGACGCTCGAGGCGGTCGAGCGTGATGGCGCCGCGCTCGACGCCGGTCAGCGCGGTCGTGAGAGCGTCCATCGCGCCGCGCATCGTGGGGTCGGCGGCGAGCGCGCCCAAGAACGGTTGGGCGGCGATGATCTGTTCGGTCGCCGATTGCGTCTGCGCGAGCGGCAGATAGAGCAGGCCGTTGCGCGCGAAGAACGGTCCGCCGCCGGGTTGGCGGAGCGCGTGGATCATTTCCGGTTGGCGCTCAAGTTCGGCGGTCAGCTTTGTCGCGGCATCCTGCGCACGTTCCGGCGTCGCGCCGTCGATCACGATTAGGATCATGTTGGCGGGTTGCGGGAACAGCGTGCGGAAGGCGGCTTCCTGCTTGCGCCATGGGATTTCGGGGGAGACGAGTTTCGTGGTGTCGGTGTTGATCGCGAAGTGGGTCGCGGCGAAATAGAGCGCGTAGGCGGCTGCAGCGGCAGCAGCGAGCGCGATCGCGGGGGCGATGCGAACGCACAGCCTGGTGCACGCGGCGATCAGAGATGCCAGCACAACGCCCCTCGCGTTTGAGTCCCCGTGCGGCCATATCGCCCGAGGGGGTGCTTCAAAGTCAACGCCGGGGCGGCTATAGAGCGTCCGATCGTTAAGGATGACCGCTATGACTGCAACACCGCCCGACCGGCTTTCGGCCACGCCAGAGAGCCCGTTCTACAACGAGGAGCTGCTCGCGCGCGGCGTCGGAATCAAATTCAACGGCGTGGAGAAAACGAACGTCGAGGAATATTGCGTGAGCGAAGGCTGGGTCAGGCTGGCCGCCGGCACCGCGCGCGACCGCAAAGGCAATCCGATGACGATCAAGTTGAAGGGCGTCGTCGAGCCCTACTTTAAGGACGAAGCAACAAGCTGACACAAGGATCCATCGCGTATGAGTGACGATATTCGCGCGTTGGCGCGCGCCCGGTGGCGGGTTGCGATCGGCCTCTCTGCTGTCGTGTTTACGCTCTATTTCGGTTTCATTTTCGCGGTGGCATTCGCGAAAGAGGCGATCGCCGTGCAGGTCTTTCCGGGCGTGAGTCTTGGGATCGTCGCGGGGGC
>JBKJZU010000492.1:0-3434 GCA_046715015.1 Micropepsaceae bacterium | reverse complement strand
TCGCGTCCTGGGCCGCGACCCGACGCCCGGCGAGTCACCGGTAATCCTGGATACCTACGCGAACACAAGCTCCGCCGGCTCGATCATCGCCTTCCACAAACATTCGGACGACCTCAAAGCCGACGACCTCGGCGTCATCTGCTCCTTCGGCGCAGGCTATTCGGCCGGCAGCGTCATCGTGAAAAAGCTGCACTAACTTGAGTGAAAGCAAAGCCCGGGAGCGCGGGCATCTTGCCCGCTCTTACAAAGCCTGAACCGCGCCTGTCGCCGAAAGTCAGCAAGAGCGGGCAAGATGCCCGCGCTCCCGGGCAAGGCTCACGTTGCCGTCACGCTGACGATCCGCAAATCTCAATGCGCCATGAAGATCGGCACCGTCGCGTTCGCGAACATGTGCCGCGTCACGCCGCCAAGCACGAATTCGCGCAAGCGGCTGTGCCCGTATCCGCCGATCACCAGCAGCCCCACGCCTGCGCGTGTCACGCCGTCGAGGAGGGCGGCGGCTGTGCCTTGCGAGCCTGGATTGATCCCATGCTCCGCGGCGCTCAACCCCTGCAGCCGCAGATAATCGCGCAAGCGATCCATTTGCACGATATCGATCGGCCCCGAGGTCACGTTCAGAATCTCGATCGCCTCCGCCCGCGCCAGCAGCGGAATCGCCGCCGACACGGCATGCGCTGCAGCAGCACCGCCGTCCCATCCGACCGCTGCCTTCGCGCCCACGATCGTCACCGCCCTATGCGGCACGAGTAGCATCGGCTTGCGCCCGGTCAGTAGCGCCGATTCCAGCGTCGCGCGCATCGATGCATCTTTCGCATCCGCGGGCGTATCGAACACAACCAAGTCCGACAGTCGGGCCTCTTGCGCGATCACCTCTTGGGCGAGGCCGTCGCGCATGTGAAACGACGCACCCACACCGATACCTGCCTGCGCAATGTCGACCGTCGTAGCGCCGGCGTTACGCGCGGCCTCGTCCAACGCCGCACGTGCCGCCGTCATCGAACGATTCGTCGCCACCCGCGACGTGTCCATGAGCTCCTGAACCACGGCGGCCGAAACACCCTCGCCGAGATAAGGCAGAACCTCGCTGGGGTCTGGTCGTACGAACACGCCCGCCACGTGGCCGCCGAACGCTTTGGCGACCTCGAACGCGGCGGCCAACACATGAGAGTCGCGTGCGGCCCCGGTCAACGGAACCAGAATCTTGCGGTAGGCCATGGGACCCTCCTTTTCGTCGCAAGAAATCTAGTACTTCGAACCTAGGCGCACCTTGACTTGAATCAAGCGCCTGGGGTCAACAAGTGCGAGCGAAAACAAGGTTACTCTAGCACATGGTCAAACTTCAGCGCATGTCCCAACCGCGCGCCTGGCAGCGAATGCTGTCGGGACGCCGGCTCGACCTGCTCGACCCCTCGCCGTTCGACATCGAAATCGAGGATATCGCCCATGGCTTGGCGCGCGTCGCGCGGTGGAACGGGCAAACGCATGGCGACCACGCGTTTTCGGTGGCGCAGCATTGCATGCTGGTCGAAGACATCGCCGCGGCGCTCAAACCCGGCATCGCACAGCGCTCGCGCCTCGCTGCACTTCTGCACGACGCCCCAGAGTATGTGGTTGGCGATCTGATCAGCCCGTTCAAAGCCGCGGTCGGTCTCGATTACAAGTCGCTCGAGAACAAGTTGCTGGCCGCGATCCACCTCCGCTTCGGGCTTCCCGCACAGCTGCCGGAGGAAACGACGGCACTGATCAAGCGCGCCGACAAGGCCGCAGCCTATTTCGAGGCGACGCAGCTTGCGGGTTTTGCCACCGAGGAGGCACTCGAATTCTTCGGCCCGCCGCGCGGTCTGCCGCAAGTGAAGCTGACCCCCCTGCCCGCCCGCGAGGCGCAGAAGAAATTTGTCGAACGCTTCACCGACCTCCTGCCGTCGGCGCGGGCTTGAGCGCACATGCCGCTGATCTACGTCTGCCCGAAAAGCAAAGTGCCGGATGCGGCGCGCAACCTGCGCCCGTCGCATCTCATCACGTTGCTCGATCCGGCGGACGACATGCCGACGCCCGAGGAGGTTTCGGGCCACCGCCACCTGCGTCTCGGCATGCACGACGTGACGTCGCCAAGCCCGCTCCACCACGCCCCGCCGGACGAAATGCACGTTCGCGAACTCATCGCCTTCGCGAAGGGCTGGGATCGCAGTCAGCCGATGCTGATCCATTGCTGGGCAGGGATCAGCCGCTCGACCGCCTCGGCGCTGACGATCGCCTGCATGCTGAGCGAACCGGGAAGCGAAGCCGATATCGCCCGAATGCTCCGCGCCCGCGCCGCGCACGCCCAACCGAACCGGCGCCTTGTCGCGCTCGCCGACGATATCCTTAGCCGGGACGGCCGCATGGTCGACGCTCTCGATGCCATGGGTCCCGCGAAGGTGGTGTTTGAAGGCGTGTTGTTTTCGTTGCCTCTCGACGTGCGATGACGAAACGCCGCGAACAAACCAACGCCGTCATCATAGGCCTCAACGCCTGCGTCGTGACGCTGGGCGACGACACACCGCGCGTGCTGGTCGTACGCCGCGATCCGGTTTCGAAATCGCACGCCTCCGACGGTTTGCCGTTCGGGCCGTTCCAGCCGGAACACCACCGCACGCTCGAGATTGGCTTGCGCAATCTCGTGCAGGAACAAACGCGGCTGTCGCTCGGTTACGTCGAGCAGCTCTATACGTTTGGCGACCGTGGGCGCCATGAAGTTGAGCTCGGCGAAGGTCCGCGTGTCGTTTCGGTTGGCTATTTGGCGCTCACCCGTCAGCCCGCCGACGGCACAGGGAACTTCCGCAACATCTACGACTTCTTCCCCTGGGAAGACTGGCGCAGCGAGCGCCCCGCGATCATCGACACGCTAATTCGTCCGCGCCTCGATGCCTGGGCGAAGCTTAGCGACACACAAGCCCGCCACGAACGCGCGCGCCTAAGCTTTGGCTTCGATGGCCTGCACTGGGACGAGGAAAAGGTGCTTGAGCGTTACGAGCTGATGTACGACGCAGGTCTCGTGCTCGAAACCCGGCGCGATGGACGTACGCTGCCCGCGTCCGCCCCGCGCGCCGAAGATCAAGCAAGCTTCGGCGAAGCGATGCTGTTCGATCACCGACGAATTCTGGCAACCGGCATGGGCCGCCTGCGCGGCAAACTGAAGTACCGCCCGATCGTGTTCGAACTGATGGGCTCGGTGTTCACGCTGCTCGACCTGCAGCGCACGGTGGAAGCGATCTCCGGCATCCGCTTGCACAAGCAAAACTTCCGGCGCCTCGTCGAAACGTCGGGCTTGGTGGAAAGAACCGGCAAACGCACCACGAAGGCAGGCGGCCGACCCGCCGAAGAATTCCGCTTCCGCCGCGAAGCGTTACGCGAACGCCCGGCGCTGGGCGTCAAAGTCCCGCTGCAGCGAACAC
>JBKJZU010000491.1:0-3635 GCA_046715015.1 Micropepsaceae bacterium | reverse complement strand
ACACTATACAAGCGCGCCTGCGCCGACGCGCTGAACATCAGCGTAAAGCCCGTGATCGACAAACCGACCACGACAGTAACGAAAGTGATCATAACCATTTTGGGATCCCCAGTGCCGCGCGTGAGGGAGACACGCAGCAACCAAATGCTAGCGCGCCGCCCGCTGTTTGGCAGCGACTACGTGACCGTTCGCGCTGCACACAGACGAGTGTGTGATCCAACTCGCCCTCCTCGTACGGCACGCCGTGCCGGCATCGCTTGGCGCATGAGGTCTTCGCCGCGAGAAGGGAGAACAAGCAGGTGCGAGGTACCACGGGTTGCTAACCCCACGGGCGAAGCGTGCAGTGCGCCGAAAGCGAAAGTTGTGATAGTCAGCCGCCGCGCGAACGCCGGTGGCATTTTCCCTTTCGGCGCGCTAAGCGTGACCGCTCAAACACGGACTTATCGATCATGGCCGAACCCGCAGCCGCATCCAAAGCCAAAGGCGACATCGACGACGGCAGCTTCAATTGGGAAGACCCGCTGCTGCTCACCGATGCGTTGACGGAGGAAGAACGGCTGATCGCAAAGTCGACGCACGACTACGCGCAAGCAAAGCTGATGACCCGCGTGCTGGAGGCAAACCGCAAGGAACACTTCCACCCAGAGATCATGCGCGAGATGGGTGACATGGGACTGCTCGGCATCACGATCCCGGAAACCTACGGCGGTGCGGGCTTGGGTTACGTCGCTTACGGCCTCGCCGCGCGCGAAGTGGAGCGCGTGGACAGCGGCTACCGCTCCGCGATGAGCGTACAATCCTCGCTCGTCATGCACCCGATCTACAAGTTCGGCAGCGAGGAACAGCGCCGCCGTTTCCTTCCCAAACTCGCGACCGGCGAAATGATCGGTTGCTTTGGCCTGACCGAACCCGACCACGGCTCTGACCCCGGCTCGATGATCACGCGGGCGAAGACGGCGCCGGGTGGGTTCATCTTGAAGGGCGCCAAGAACTGGATCACGAACGCACCGATCGCCGACATCGCCGTCGTCTGGGCGAAGACGGACGACGACAAGATCAGAGGTTTTATCGTCGAACGCAGCTTCAAAGGCTTCTCGACGCCGAAGATCGAAGGCAAGTTCTCGCTTCGCGCTTCGATCACCGGCCAAATCGTGCTCGAAGACGTGTTCGTTCCCGCAGCCAACCAACTGCCCAACGCCAGCGGTCTCGGCGGCCCGTTTTCGTGCCTCAACCGCGCGCGCTACGGCATCGCCTGGGGCGTGATGGGCGCTGCCGAATTCTGCTGGCACAAAGCTCGCGAATACGCACTCGACCGCAAACAGTTTGGCCACCCGCTGGCCGCGACGCAGTTGATTCAGAAAAAGCTCGCTGACATGCAAACCGAGATCACGCTGGGGACTGCCGCCGTGCTGCAACTCGGCCGCCTGATCGAAGCCGGCAAAGCCGCCCCACCCGCCGTGTCACTCCTCAAGCGCAACAACTGCGGCAAGGCGCTCGATATCGCCCGCGCGGCTCGCGACATCCACGGCGGCAACGGCATCTCCGACGAATACCACGTCATCCGCCACGTGATGAACCTGGAAACCGTCAACACCTACGAAGGCACCCACGACGTCCACGCGCTGATCTTGGGCCGCGCGCAGACTGGAATTCAGGCGTTCTTCTAGAACCCGCTGCCTACCGCCGCTTCGGCTTGTCCTCGTCCTCGTCGATACCTTCGAGGATACCGACACCCGCGCCGTCTTCATCAGATTTGTCGCGCGCGGAGATGCTGAGCGAACCGCGGATCAAGACCCAAACGATGACGATGAGCACCACGAGAATGCCGATCGCAATTGCGGGATCGCCCATGAAAGAAGGGGTCTCGGCTTGCGCGTGAGCCGCGCCCGTTGCCGCAGCCAGCGCCGTCAGCGCCGCGCCCAATCGCCCGATGATGCCGTTCGTCATATCACGCCTCCTAAAGTGCCCCCGCATTCTGCGCTGAAACGCTCGCAGAGTCACATGGCGGCATTGTGGCGATTAGCGTTGGGCCGGCCCAGTTCCCGTGGGTTCCATGCGTGCGCGCAAAGCGGCCTCAACCCGGCTCGTGATGTCGGCCGCCAAAACCTCGCGGTCTGCGGGAGATAGGCGTCGCGCCGCCACCATCACCTTGCCGAGCGAGCCTTCGCTCATCAGGCGCGAGATCAAGACGCCGATCCCGCCAAACACGAATACGATCGCGGCAACGATCCCCATGCCGATGAAAAACTGAACGATACCCTCGGGCCCTGCGGACTCCGCGATGGCCCACTGCGCTACGAGAAACGCGGGGTTGGTCACCCACGTAACCAGAACGTTGAACGCGATGAACAACAACGTCGCAAAGCCAAGCGCCAAGATCACGTGGGAACGCGTGTTCCGGTAGAGCAGCACACCCGCGAAGATTGAAGCCACCGCGGTCAACGGCAACGCGAACGCCAAGATGCTGGTGACCGCCGCGCCGTCGATCGCGTCCGCCGGCGTCTGCGGCGACACGCTGACGGTGCCGAGGAAAAGTCCGATCGAAAACCCGCCAACGAACGAAACGAACTGGTTCCACGCAAAGACCAGCGTCGCAGCGAACGCGCCCGTCACGAACCACGGCGAAAGTTCCGGCCTCACCGAAGATGCCTTGAATCCGTTGAGTACGCTTTTCGTACCATGGTGGATGAACGGAAACGCCGCGAACGCCCCGCCGATGAAGACGTCGCGAATCTTCTGATCGAGGAAATCAAGTTCTCGCACCACCGGCGCACCGAACTGCACAAGTCCCAACACTGCCAGCAGCGCGAGCCCCAGCGCCGAATACTCCTGCGCATTCGTCGGCACCCGGAAGATGCTGTTGTCGCTCGCCACTGCCTGCCCGCTCATCTTGACCTCTCGATTCCGATACGCCGCGTTCGTCGCCGCATCCTGTCGGCGGAAGCTAACGGCACGACCATCCCGCATGCAAACGCGACGCGTGCGACCTGGAGCGGCACAAGGTTTTGCGCCGCCCCGCCATTGCACGAAGGAGCGGCCGCCCACGATCGCACATGCGAATCATCGGTGACGTCAGAAGAGGTCGCCTTGCCGCGGATCGCTTTTGCGTGGCGGCGCGGTCGGCGCAGCGCTCGGATCGAACGGGTCGAGGTTTGCTGCGTCATCGTTCTTGACCGCGTTCGCCCGGTTCGACACCGGCCGCGGCGCCAGCGTTCCATCCGGCGCCGGCTTGATCAGTGCCTTCGCATCTTCGACGGACACGCGGTCAGCTTCGATCCACGTTAGATAGTCGTCCGGAGCCAAGATCACCGGCATACGATCGTGAATGGCGATAATCTCGGCATTCGCCAGCGTCGTTACGATCGCGACCGTATCGATCACCTCGCCGTCCGGGCTGATCCAGGTGTCCCAGATGCCCCCCATCGCAAACGGCCTACCGTCGGCGCGCGCGACGAAGAACGCCTGCAGCGGCTTGTCGTTCGCGTCCCGCTTCCACTCGTAGAAGCCATCGGTCAGGACCAGACATCGCCGGCGGCGTGCTGCGTCGCGAAACATCGGCTTCTCGAATATCGTCTCGCCGCGCGCGTTGATTTGCGGCTTCTTCGCCTCTTTCGCCCAGTGCGGTATCAGCCCCC
>JBKJZU010000490.1:0-4268 GCA_046715015.1 Micropepsaceae bacterium | reverse complement strand
GCTGTGAAGGGCGGCGACGCCTTCTGCACGCGATGCCTCAGGAGTTGTACTTACTTTTCCCAATCCGTCCTTGGTGATCGCCGACCCGCCACGAAGATGGATATGCATATCCATCAATCCAGGGATTAGGAACTTGCCGCGGCCATCAATCCGGCGACCTGGAACGGCCAGGGCAAGCGCGCTCGGGGCGACAATCTGGAAACGGCCCGCATCGATCACGATCGTCATGTCTGGCTGCGGCGCACGGCCGGTGCCGTCGATCAACGTCACATGCTCAATGATCAGGGCTTCGGCCCGCACCTGCACAATGCCTGCAAGCATCATTGCCGGCAGCGCCAGGATCCCGATGCAGATGCGAGCGGTCCTTGTCAGCATGTTCACAGGTGGCAGCACATCCGGCGTAATTTCTTCAACAGAAGGCACGTTGTATAGATCATCTTTAGCCCGAATGCCCTAATTTGCAAAGTTGGCTGCCGGCGGGCGTGGGTGCTGTCACCCACCAGAATGCTACACTTGGTCGATGAGGGCGGTCGCTACGCTGACCTTGGCGTTTGTGTTGATCGCATCGCCGTGCCGTATGCTGGCGGAAGTGCCGGCGAGTCACGATGACCTTGCGCTGTGGCGCCTGTATCAGTCCGGACTCGCATCTGCGAAGTACATCGATCTGACGCACGCGTTCGCACCAGGGCAACCCGTCGGTGTCGCCTTCGGCCATATGACAGCTGGCGCGGCCCGCGCTGCGCTGACCCTTCCCGGCTTGATCGAGAAGGGCGAGGCGTTTTCTTACGAAAAGCACGGAGCGGGGATTACTGCCTATGAGTACCCGACCGATCAGGTCGGAACGCAGCTTGACCCGCCGGCCCACATGAACGCGCTTGGCGCAAGCATCAGCGAGATTCCGCCGACTTTTGCAGTGCGGCCACTGGTCGTGATCAACGTAGTTCGCAAGGTGGCGGAGAATGCGGGCTACAACGCCACCGTCGAAGACATCATGGCGTGGGAAAGCGTTCACGGCCGCATTCCCGAAGGATCGGTTGTCATGATCCGCTCCGACTGGTCGAAGAAGTGGAGCGATCCGCATCGTTTCACGGCGCGCCCGATTCCCGGTGTAAGTCTTCCCGCGCTGCAATTCCTGCATTTGCAACGGCACATCCTTTTCCATGGCCATGAGCCACTCGACACCGATTCGACGCCCGATTTCCAGGGCGAGGCATGGCTATTGAAGCAAAACTTCACTCAAGCCGAAGGCATCGCTAACCTGGACCTGCTACCCGCGGCCGGCGCCTTGATTAGCATTGGATTTGCCCGGCCGGAAGGCGGAACCGGCGGATTCGCTCGTTACATCGCGATCGTGCCCGGAAGTTGGCCACATGGCGTCACGATCAAGGAAGCGCCCGGCGCGCCGTTGCCCAAGTACCAAATCCCACTGCGTAGAAGCGCCGACGGTGTGCTGCGCCGCGAGCGCTAGCTCGCGCCCGACGACACCTGGAATCCTGCTCACCAATTTTTTCCGTGAGGCTGTTCCGATATGTCTTCGGCATCGATGTGGGAGTCACGCAGAGCCGAGGCCGTCTCCCGCCACCACGCGTGCGACCTACCCGGCGCTGAACGGGCCTACCTCGCGCTGCTCGCCGACCGGCCTGATGCAGCCGACATTCTTGAATTGCTCGGCATTCTGAAGGGCCAGCAGGGCGATCCGGAACGTGCACTCGAATTGATCCGCCGCGCGATTGCGCTGAAGGGCGAAGTTCCTAGATATCACCTGAACCTTGCCACCACGCTACTGGATCTCAACCGCCTCGAGGATGCGGCTGCGTCGTTTCGCCGGGCCCATGAACTCGAACCGGAGTCGGTGCCGGCCCTTGCGAGTCTGGCCGAGACGTTACAGCGTGCCGGAAAGCATCAGGAGGCACTCGCGTGCTACGACAAATTGCTGCAATTCGATGCTGACAATGCAGTTCTGCAGACGAATCGCGGCGTCAGTTTGGCCGAACTTGGGCAGCTCGAGGCCTCGCTCGAAGCTCACGCCGCTGCGGTCGATGTCGACCCGGAATTCGCCGAGGGCTGGTGCAACCTCGGGTGTGCTCTCGGCTCGATGGCGCGGCACGGTGAAGCCCTGGAGGCATTCGAGCGTGCCCTGATATTGAATCCGAGTCTGGTTGAGGCACAACAGGGCAACGCTGATGCATTGCGCAATTGCGGCCGTCATGAGGAGGCCATTGTCAGCTATCGCAGGCTGATCGGCATGCAGCCGAACTTTCTGCCTGCGCTCATAAATCTGGGTCACGCACTGCATGAAATTGGCCAGTTCGATGCCGCAGAGGGGTACTACCGCAAAGCACTCGTCCTGAATCCGGCTAACGCGGGAGTCTGGATGGCGCTCGCCGAACAACATCGATTTGAGCCTGACGATCGAGATCTTTCGCAACTGCGAGTACTTGTAAAAGGGAACGACTTTGAACCGGTTGCTCGCTCGCAGATTTGCTTTGCCCTTGCTAAGGCATGCGAGGACATCGGGGAATTCGATGAAGCATTCGAACTTTTGCGCGAAGGAAACCGGCTCAAGCGCGCCAGCTTCCGGTACGACGTGTTCACCGACGAAGCGCGAATGGCCGACATTCGCAGGATCGCTACCCGAAAGCTCGTGACCGGACTCGCGGCGGGCGGGAATGCGAGCTCGCGGCCCATATTCATCATCGGCATGCCGCGCTCCGGGACTACTCTGGTGGAACAAATCATTTCCAGCCACCCCGACGTGCACGGCGCAGGTGAAATCGGGGAATTCCAGCGGCTCGTTCTCGAGGAGCTGCCCCGCTATCCCAGTGGACTTGCGTCACTGGAGCCGCAACGCATCGCCAGGCTCGCCGCCCGCTATCTGCAAGCGCTCGAACGGCTGAACTCGAGCGCACCGCGCGTGACGGACAAGTTGCCGGGAAATTTTCTTTACACGGGATTGCTTCACGCTTGTTTTCCGAGCGCCACAATCATCCATTGCGTGCGCGATCCGCGTGACACGGCCGTATCCTGTTTTAGAAAGCTATTCGCAGGATCGCAATACTTCGCCTACGACCTCGAAGAAATTGGTCGCTACTACCGGGCATATGAGGGTTTGATGATGCATTGGCGCGAGGTGTTGCCGGGGCGGGTCCACCGGTTCTCCTATGAGGAGCTGATCGCGGCGCCGCAAGTACAGATTGAAGTCTTGCTCGCACACTGCGGGCTGCCATGGTCGCGCAAATGTTTTGAGTTCCGCTGCAATCTACGGCCGGTGCGTACCGCGAGTGCGGTGGATGTGCGAAGGCCACTGTATAACAGTTCGATCGGCGCCTCAAAACGATACGCCGAACATGTGCGGCCGCTGCTGACGATCCTCGGCGATTCCGGTGCGGGAGTGTCTAACAAGCCACAGGCGCGACTGCAAAACAGCGATACTTGAAACCCAAAGTTTTTCTGTGTATAGATGAAAAAGTTGGGTATTTTGATTGTGGTACGTGTCGCTCACGGGTGCACATGCTCCGCGCGTACGCCAATGCACTGAAAACTTTTCCGGAGACACACATGTACGCAACTGCGAAATCTCACCCGAAGCTTCGCGCCGCAATCCGCGCTGCGCTCGCCACGGGGGTGGCATTTCCGGGCCTGTTGATGGCTCAAACGTCAAGTACTACAGGCGCCCAGGACGCTTCCCGTCTTGAAGCGGTGATCGTGACCGCGAGCAAACGAGGTGAGTCCTCGGTGCAGGACACGCCGGCCAGTATTCGAGCACTGACCGGCGCGACACTAGAGGCACAGGGAGTGACGGAGTTCGAGGACTGGGCGAGATTCGTCCCCGGCGTCACGTTCAAGGATCTGGGTCCGGGTGAAAAGACGATCGTCACGCGCGGTCTGGTGTCCACTGGCGCTGCTACCACGGCCGTTTACCTGGACGAGGTCGTCATCACGGCGTTCAATGATGGAGAGGGGGGCGGTCGAAACGTCGACTTCAAGCTTCACGACGTCGAGCGGATCGAAATTCTGCGCGGCCCGCAGGGAACCCTTTATGGCGGCAGCGCACTCGGCGGCCTCATTCGTATTATTCCGCGTGAGCCGGACGCCTCGAAGTTCAGCGCTGGGGCGGAGGCGGGTCTAGGCTCTACCGAGGAGGGAGGCGAGAATTATCGATTCAATGGCCATTTGAATGCCCCGATCATTGATGATCGGCTCGCGATCCGCTTGGTCGGCTGGTACGAAGATAACAGCGGCTATATCGATCAGCTCCGCTTCGGGAT
>JBKJZU010000489.1:0-3808 GCA_046715015.1 Micropepsaceae bacterium | reverse complement strand
GCTACAACGGCATGATCATTTGGGCGCTCGCCGACAATCCGTCGCGATTTTACTATGAAGCGATGGGCGGGCAACTCGTCGCGGAACGCCCGCATCCGATGTGGGGCAAGACGTTCCGCGAAATCGCTTACGGCTGGTCGAAGCTCGACCTTGCCCGGCCGAAGCAGCGCGTCGGCCGCAACGCCGAGCCCGAACCGCCGCTCTGACTACTGCGGCTTGCGGAAGTCGCGCGATCGCGCGCGCATGATGGTGAGCCCCAACTGGTCCGGCAGATACTTCGCAAACAACGCGATACTTTTGTTCACTCGCCCGTTGATGTGGACCGCCTTGTTGCGCATCACCGCCTGATAGCCTTCTTCGGCGACCGCCTGCGATGTCATCCACATGAACTCCGGCATCTTTGAGACTTGCGCGCGCGAGCCGGTCACATCGTGAAATTCGCTGTACGTGAACCCCGGACAAACCGCAGTCACGTTCACGCCATCCTTCTCGAGTTCGAGGTGAAGCGAGCGTGAGAATTGCACCATGAAGCTCTTGGACGCCCCATAGAGCGTCGATCCCGCGCTGCCGGGGATCATGCCCGCGAGCGAGGCGATGTTGATGATATAGCCGCGCTTGCGCGCCACCATATCGGGCGCAAGCCGATGTGCGAGTTCGCACGGCGCCGTCATGAGCACCTGAATGAACGACCGCTGATCCTCCCACTTCGTCGAAAGGTAGTGACCCGGCACGCCGTAACCCGCGTTGTTGATCAGCGCATCGACGCGCAAGCCCCGCGACTTGATCTCGTTCACAAGCCGCTCGGGCGCCGCAGGGTCGGCCAGATCAGCCGCGATCAGATGCGCTTGCACCCGGTGCTTCGCACTGAGTTCGGTCGCGATTTCGCTCAACCGGTCTTCGCGTCGGGCGGTCAGGATGAGATTGAACCCGTACTTCCCGAACACGTCGGCAAATGCCTTGCCGATCCCAGCCGACGCCCCGGTCACGAGCGCGGTCATTCTCTCGTCCATTATTCCCTCCGGCGTTTGCCGCTCTAGAAATCTCTCGGCCGCATCAGATCGACGAGCGTCCCGGTGCCGGGCTTCAGCTCCCGCCAGCGCTTCACTGGGAGCGTGATCACGGCAAGCGCACACGTCGGAAACTTCTCGCGCAAGCGCTTGTGCAGCCGTTCCTCGTCGGATGTCTTCGGCGATTGGCTAAGATCGTCGGCCAACTCCTCAAGCCCCGGGTTGTGACCGATCACCATCGCCGAGCCAAGCGCATCGTCGAGCCGCCGCAAACGCTCGATGATCGCCTGCGCCTCGGCGAGATAAAGGCCGGACTCAAACGTTACAGTCATATCGCCGAGCGACGGACGCACCAATTCGCACGTCTCGACCGTGCGCCGCGACGTCGAACACAAGATTAGATCAGGCTTGTAACCCTTCCCCTTTAGATAAGCGCCCATCCGCGGCGCCACCTCGCGCCCGCGCCCGTTCAACGGCCGCTCGTGATCGTCGATCGAGCCGTCGCTTTGATCCGACATCGCATGGCGCAGGATGTAAACGGTTTTCATGCTGCGGGTCCCCGAACGAACGGAAACCGGAGCAGCCACGTGAACCGCGTTGGGTCAGCGCCGCCATACGACGGAAGTCCGATCGGCATCGTTGCTTGCTCGCTTATCGGCTTGTCACGATACGTCCCGAACACGCGATCCCAAAGCGAAAGATTGAACCCGAAATTGGAATTCATCTCCTTGGCCTGCGTCGAATGATGGACGCGGTGCATGTCCGGCGTCACCAAGACGAGCCTGAGAACCGCTTCGAGACCGCGCGGCAGGCGCACGTTCGTATGCGAAAACATCGACGTCGCGTTCAGCACGATTTCGAACGCCAACACCGCGACCGCAGGAATACCCACAGCCAGCACGACGGTGATCTTCCATACCTGGCTCAGCAGAATCTCGAGCGGGTGAAACCTGATCCCAGTGGAAACGTCGAACTCCGGGTCGGCGTGGTGCACACGGTGCAAACGCCAAAGCACCGGCACGTGGTGGAGCACCACATGCTGCCCGTAAATCGCAAGATCGAGCAGCAAGAACCCAACCACCGCGGCGGCAAGGCCCGACACCCCCATCGCGGGCAACAAACCAAGGCCCCGACCCTCGGAATAGGTTGCGGCCAACACGGTCACCGCGGGAACGACAAAATAAGAGAGCCGCAGCATCGCGGTATTGAAGGCGCTCACGCCAATATTGCCGATCCACCGCAAGCGACCAAAAGCCTGAGCGCGCCGCGGCCAAAGCGCCTCTGCCGCCGCCAAAACGCCGAACGCACCGATGAAAATAGAAAGTCTGAGCAGCGCCTCGTCGGGTCCGCCCATCAGACCGGAATGCGCGCGTGACGAACGACGGCTGCTTTCTCCAACGCCGCCGCGGTCAACCGGTCGATCTCAAGCCCCGTGCGCAAACGCTGAAGCACGCGGTTCTCCTCCGGCAACACAGGCGCCTCCACCAAGGCAACATCAAGTGCCAACGCGTACGCGGTCTCGCGCAACGAACTGTTCAGCGCTTCCTTCACCAGCCCGATGATCGCATCGAGCCCCTCGCGTTCCTGCAAGATCGCCGCACACTCGCGCGCGACCGGAATGATCTTGTCGTCTCTGAAGCCCTTGAACGCCGGCAGCAAGCGTACGGAGTCGCCGATTGCATGAAGCTCGGCGTCGCTCATCCGCGCGTCCGCGGCCGAAACCACGACCATCACATAGATCAACGCCGAATGTGGATTGAGTGTCGCCGACATGCCAGCCCTGTGTCCCTAATTGCGCGCGCGACCTTATTGGTGCGGGCGTTGATCGGCAAGCCCGGGCGCGTGCAGAAAGTCCCTAACGGTCACAATGGCATCGGCAATGCCGACGCGCTCAATCTCCACGCCCGGCGGCAATCCGGACAGCAATCGGCTCGGCGTGCGC
The DNA here is from genome assembly GCA_046715015.1 of Micropepsaceae bacterium. Taxonomy (GTDB): domain Bacteria; phylum Pseudomonadota; class Alphaproteobacteria; order Micropepsales; family Micropepsaceae; genus SZUA-430. Next base: position 859 of record JBKJZU010000489.1, on the reverse strand, counting down.
GCATCGAGCAACACGAACACCCCGCGATCGGACGCACGCCGGATCAAACGCCCGAACCCTTGCGCAAGCCGAAGCCGCGTCAGCTGATCGTCATAACCTTTGCCGAACGCCGCGCGCCGCGCCTTGTGCAAAATATCGGGTCGAGGCCACGGCACCCGCTCGAACACCACGAGCCGCAGCGACCGGCCGGGCACATCGACCCCGTCGCGTAGCGCATCTGTGCCCAGCAAACATGAGTCCTCGTCTTCGCGAAACAAATCGACGAGCGATCCCGTATCGAGACCGTCGACATGCTGCGCATAGAGCGGCAGTCCCTGCGCGCTCAGCGCGCCTGCGATCGACCGGTGCACATGCTTCAACGATCGAACCGATGTGAATAGCCCCAAGGCGCCACCGCCGGACGCGACAAACAAATCGCGATAGGCGCCAGCCATCAAATCACTGTCGCGATTGAGGTCGCGCACGACCAGGACGCGCGTCTGCCGCCCATAGTCGAACGGCGATGCGAACACGGCCCGCACCGGGGGCGTCACCAAATGCCCCGCGCCCGTTCGAATTTCGGCGGACCGCCAACCGTCCGCGCCCTCTTCCGCTTCGGGCGGCCGATCGCGCAAGGTCGCCGACGTGATGACCGCGCCGTGCGATGGCTCCAACACCTCCGCCGCGAACGCAACCGTCGGATCGATCGCATGGCGATAGAAGCCGATGTTCGTATCGTGGCCGTCGAACCGCTCCACGCCCAGCCAATCGACGTAGCCGCCGGGCGGCAACTCGCCAACGCCGCTCAACGCCTGCACCCAATTCGGCAACAACAGCTTCGCCCGCCGCTCGATCCCGCGCAGCGCGGCTTCGGCGCGCA
>JBKJZU010000488.1:0-2952 GCA_046715015.1 Micropepsaceae bacterium | reverse complement strand
TCGACGGCCGCGTGCTGGATCCCGATCCGCTGGGTAACAAGAAACTGCGCGACGCAGGTTGAGGCTTATTCCGCCTTGCACTGGAATTCGCCCTCATAGCCCCAATACTGGTACGACACGAGGTAGTCCTGGCCCGGTTCGTAGCGCTGTGCTTCGAGGGCGATCGAATAGAACTCCTCGACGTGTTCGCCGGCGGGCAAATAGGCGGTCACGGTCGATTGCGGGCAGTTGTCCTTCGGAACGACGGTCTGCACCAAGTCGCCGGTGCGCGCGAAGATCTGCCAACGGAAGACCTTGCACGCCGTGGGCGCTGTGAGCGTCGCCTGTTTCGACGTGTTGTTGCGCAGGTTGACTTTGACCTGGATCACCGTGGGTTCGGCGCCCTGCAGCTTGACCGTGTCGCGGTTCGGTTCGGCGCTGACGCTCACGGCGTTTTCAAGGAAGCCGAGGCCGCCTTGGCTTGCCGAATATCCGAGTGCCGCGATGAACGCGACCCAGATTCCCGACCACAATAGATAGCGCCGCCAGTCTGGCTTCGGCGCTTGAGGGAGATGCTGCATGGTCATGCGGCTTGCTTTGCCGGTTCTGCGTCGCCTTCGAGGTAGTCGAGGTCGAGGTGGAACGTCTCGCGCAGCGAGAAGAACGCGAGGATCGCGAACGCCGCGACGATCAACCCGACGATCTCAGCTGCCCCGACGATGCCCGTGGCCGGGCGCAAGAATTCGAACATCATCACCGAGAGGACCGTAGCGCCACGCACAAAATTCGGCACCGACGTTGCGACCGTCGCGCGCAGGTTCGTGCCGAATTGCTCTGCCGCCACCGTCACCATCATGGCCCAGTAGGCGGTGAAGAAGCCGACGACGAAGATGACACCGTAAAAGACGTCGGCCGAGCCCAGCGGTACGCGCAACACAACGCCAAGCGAAGCAAGCGTGCCAAACAGGAAGATGCCGATCGCAGCCTTGCGGCTTTGCAGCCATTGGCTGAGGAGCCCGTTTGCGACGCTGCCCAGCGTAATTCCGCAGTAGAACCAGAACACGGAATCCGACGTCACCACCTTCTCGGCAATACCGAGTTGCGGCGCAAGCTCCGGCGAGAACGTGACGACGATACCGAGCGAGAACCAGATCGGTATGCCGACCAGGATGCAGTTGATGTAGCGGCTGAAGCGGTCCCATGACGTGAACAACATGAAGAAATTGCCGCGCGCGATGTGCTCCTTCGCGGCGATCGCCTTGAAGATGCCCGACTCCGCGACCGACAGGCGAAGCGCGAGCAGGCACAATCCCATGATCCCGCCCACGATATAGGCCGAGCGCCAGGAGAAGTATTCCTGCACAAGCGCCGCCACCACCGCGCCGGCGACGCCGGTCGCGACCACAATCGTCGTGCCGTAGCCGCGCGAGTGCTTCGGGAGCAACTCGGCGACCAGTGTGATGCCGCCGCCGATTTCGCCGGCAAGGCCGATACCGGTGATCAGGCGCAACACGGCGTATTGATCGATGGGAGAAATCACGGCATCGACCCCAGGCCCGAACTGGCCCACGAAGCCGTTCAGAATGTTGCCGACCGAGTAGAGAAGGATCGACCCGAACAGAAGTTCGATGCGGCCGATCTTGTCGCCGATCACGCCCCAGAGAATGCCGCCGATCAGGAAGCCGCCCATTTGCATGTTGAGCAGGTATCCGCCGACGGAGACGAGTTGGTCGCCGGAGAGCCCAAGGTCGGTCAGGCTGACCTGGCGCAGGATCGAAAATAGGATCAGGTCGTAGACGTCGACGAAGTAACCGAGGGCCGAGACGAGAATGGCCAAGCGAACGTTGTTCGACATCTGAGACGGGATCCTCCGGGCAGTGTTTTGGTTGGCCGCACCTTGCCGATTCACCACGACCGGGACAACCGGAAGGCGGCTCAGGACTCCCGGAAATCTCGCGAAAAACCGAACTGGTTGAGTGTGCTTTTCAAGGCACGCCTTAGTTGTTTCCGGAGCGCAGCGTCCAGATTGCGTTGACAGTGCGCACCCCCCCAGGGCGAAATGTTCGCGGGTAAATGCAGGGGCTGGGGGCCTCTGCTCAAGGGGGAAATAATGCGTAAAGTTGCTTTGCTTGCGGCGTCCGCGCTGCTCTTTCCGGGTGTAGCGCTCGCCGACGGCGAGGACGCGGCTCCGCTGAGCCCGCACTTCATTGTGCTTAGTGCCGGCTGGACGACGATGGATATGCCGGAGCACGGCAATGGTACGGTCCAGTTCAATTTCGGCGGTGGCTTCGCGCCGGTGTTCGAACAGACCGACGTTGACGGCATGAGCTACGCGTTCGCCATTGGCAAGGACTTGTCCAGCGGTTGGCGTGTTGCGGCCGGCGCACGGTTCTTCGATGGCGAAGGCTCGTCGTTCAACGCCTTCGCCATTCCGGTAGCGACACCGTTCCGCCGCGGCAATCTAGCGGGTCTGACGCAGGGGTCCGGCGTCTTTGGCGGCGCTGGTGCGGCCGAACAGCAACTCGATGTTGACGTGACAGACTATGCGGTTGGTGTCTCGGTCGGATACGGGCTCTTCGACATCGTGCGTGCGGATTTGGTCGTGTCGTACGGCGCGCGCGATAGCGAGTATCGCAATCGTATTGATGAGTTGAACTTTACAGAGCTCTACATCACGAACACCACCTTCACCGAGAACACGGTCGAAATTGCCGGGCGCTTGTCGGCGATGGTGCCATTGAGCAACGACTTTTCGATCGGCGTCGGCGGTTCGGCGGGTTGGGGTTTGCGCAACGTCGACATGAACGCGTTTCAGTTCTATCAGAACGGTGCTGCAACGTCGTCGACCATTGGAGTTGATGGCGACGTGGATGGTTTCATCGGCCGCCTGGATGCCAGCCTGAACTTCGCGATTGCGCATTCGACGTCGATCGGGCTCACCGCGAACTACGTCTATGACGACATGGTGCCCGT
>JBKJZU010000487.1:0-7634 GCA_046715015.1 Micropepsaceae bacterium | reverse complement strand
CAGGGACACATTGCACTCGCGTCGTCTCGTTGTTGCAGATTTGAGTCAAGCTGCAACTCGAAGTCGCAACGTCGCTCAGTTTCCCTGGAAGCGACTCACGTTGCTTCATAGACTCTCAGGCGGTGTTCAAGGCCTCAGTGCTCGGATAGGGGGCAAGTCATGCCGCTCTGGTTGAAGTCTTTCGTTTTGGCCATCCTGGTGGCCGTCCTGGTCACCGTGAGCTTCGCATTAAGCTCGCCGCAAGCGGGGAGCGCGGCAAAGCGTTTCGCTGGCGCGTGGCTCGCCCAAGCCTCGGCGGTTCTGCGCGACAACAGCGGGCCCAAGGCGGAGCACTTCGTCGGCAGATTGCTTCAACAAGCGACCACCATCCTTCGCGACAACAGCAGCGGCGAAGCTGCCTGCCGCGACAGGCTGCACCAGTTGGTGACGGAAAATTTGGACGCGCGAAAAGCGGCGCTCTTTGCGCTCGGTCCCTACCAGCGCCAACTCGATGCTCAGACTGCGGATGCGTATGTCGCCGCCTTCGCCGAGTACATCACCGCTATTTACGAAACGCGGCTGCGGACCTTCCGCGCGCATGACTTCAAGGTCGTCACGTCGACCGATGCGGGGCACGGCGATACGACCGTCGTCACCCAAGCCGTTCCCCCGCTCGAGCAGCGCGGCAGAGGTGGCCCGCTCTACATCACGCTTCGTCTCTCGGCGGCCTCCGGGCAATACAAAATCGTCGACGTGCAGATCGCCGGCATATGGGTCTCGATGTACCAGCGTGACCAATTTGCGAAGTGGTTGTCGGAGAACCGTGGCGACCTGCGCGCCCTCACGCTCGATCTCAATACCCGGGCGGCGCAGATCAAAGCAGGCAACGCCGAGGTCTAACGCCGGTCCGTTGTGGCGGGCAGTGTACCGGCGCATCCCATGCGGATGCGCGTTCGCGACTTTCTTCGTTTTGCCGCCGGGATCTCACCAGACCCGAATTCGTTCGCCGCGCGCGAGATAGAGGCGATCGCCTGGCTGCACGTCAAAAACCTCGTACCAGGCATCCATGTTGCGGGCCACGCCATTGACGCGGAATTCGCAGGGGCTGTGGGGATCGCTAACGACGTTTTGCCGAACCTGCGCCTCGCGCACTTTCTCACGATAGGTTTGCGCCCAAGAGAGAAAAAAGCGTTGCGCACCGCTAAAGCCGTCGCGTACCGGCGCCGGCGCTCCTGCAAGCGACGAACGATAAGCATCGAACGCGATGGCGGCGCCGCTGTTGTCGGCGATGTTTTCGCCCAGCGTCGTCTTGCCGTTGAGATGGAGACCAGGCAGCGGCTCATAGCGATCGTATTGCCGTTCCAACGCGGTGGTGCGGGCTTTGAACCGTTCGAGGTCCGCCGTTGTCCACCAGGAGCGGAGCACGCCGTTCTCGTCCGATTTCGATCCTTGGTCGTCGAAGCCGTGGCTCATTTCATGCCCGATGACGCCGCCAATCCCGCCGAAATTCACTGCGGTATCTGCTTCAGGATCGAAGTAAGGCGCCTGCAGGATCGCGGCGGGGAAAACGATCTCATTGAAGAAGGCGTTGTAATAGGCGTTCACTGTTTGCGGGGTCATGCCCCATTCCTCGCGGTCGGTCGGGCGATCGAGACGCGCGACGCGGCGGCGCCAATCCCAAAGCCGGGCTCGCGCACGATTGCCGAGTGCATCGCTCGCACGGATATCGAGCGTGGAATAGTCGCGCCATCGATCCGGATAACCAATTTTCACGCGAAGCCGTTCAAGTTTTCGCAATGCCGCGATTCTCGTTGCTGGCGACATCCAATCGGCTGCCTCAATGCGGGCTCGAAAGGCTGTGCGCAAACCTTCCACGAGCGCGCGCATCTGCGCCTTGGCGGTTGGTGGAAAGTGGCGCGCGACGTAGAGGCGCCCAACCGCCTCGCCCAGCGCAGCGTTCACCGCCGATGTCGCGCGCTTCCAGCGCTCGCTCTTGCTCGGCCGGCCCGTCAGGGTGCGGCCATTGAAGTCGAAAGCCAGATCGTCGAACGCCTGCGGCAGTACGTCGGTGGCCGCGTTCAAATAATGAAAGGTCAGATAGTCGCGCCATTGCGCGACGGGCGTCGTGCGGAAGAGCTGCGCCAATGCTGCAATCGCATCGGGCTGCTTTGCGCCGAACCGATCGTGTTGGCCAAGCTCCAGTGCGTCGAACGCATCGTCCCACGGAAACTCCGGCGCCATGGCCTTTAGCTGTGCGCGTGATTTGGGATTGAACGTGAGATGGCGATCGCCGACGCGCTCTGCCGGCCAGTGCAGCTCGGCTATGCCCGTTTCCAGTGTGACTATGGCATGCGCCGACGCCGCCGGATCAGGTGCGCCGGCTAGAGCGAGCAGGTTGGCGATATAGGTTTGGTATTTGCCGCGCGCGTCGGCGAAATTGGGTTCAGGCCGGAGATAATAGTCCCGGCTGGGTAGACCCAATCCGCCTTGCGAAATGTTGATGATGTATCGATCGGGATCTTGGTCGTCGGCCCAGATATCGATCGACATGGGACCGCGGGCGCCAAGGTCGCGGCGCACGCAGAGCCGTGCAATCTCTTCGTGCGAGGTTGCGGCTGAAATCGCGTCGAGGTCAGGCCGCGCCGGTGCAAGGCCTCCTCGTTCGATCGCTGCGACATCCAGATAGGCATTATAGCAATCGGCAATCTTGCGTGCTTCCGACCTCGGCGCTTGGGCGCGCGAGACAAGCGCGTCAAGGATCGCCCTGACATCGCCCTCGGCCTTGGCGCGCAGCTCATAGAATGGCCCCCAGGTCGAACGGTCAGCGGGAATCTTCGTGGACTGAAGCCAGCGCCCACCGCCATAGCGAAAGAAATCGTCTCCAGGGCGCACGGCCCTGTCCATTCCGGAGAGATCAAAGCCCCAGGGCGCGATCACTGGGCGCGCAGCCAAAGCGATCGCGCGCGAATGACACGCGAGCAATGACAAGCCTGTGCCCGCAAGCAAGGCTCGCCGCGTCAGTCTTGCTGTTTGGGCGCTGTTCAAAGTCTCTCTTGTCACATCGTGGTCGAGACGATATAGGTAGGCACCTACGGAGTTGCGATGTCAAGCGGATTGGCCAAGAAGGCGACGTGGCGCGGAAAAACGCGCAGCGAAGGCGGCACCGTCATCGCCGCGCATTTCCGCCGGCTCTCCGAACGGCTCGATCGCGACGCCAACCAGGTCTACAGCCAGCTTGGCGTCCCCTTTGAGCAACGCTGGATGGGACTGCTTGATTTGCTGGTTCGGTGCGGGCCGAGATCCGTCAGCGAAATCGCCCACGATTTGAATATTAGCCACCCTTCCGTGAGCCAGACACGCAGCTCGCTTATTGCCTCGAAGTTGCTGGCGGAGCACGCAGATCCAAACGACGGGCGAAGGCGCGTTCTTTATTTGACAGCCAAAGGCGAGAGATTGATCGAGAGACTGAAGCCCGTTTGGGCGGCGCTGGAACAAGCCGGTCAGGAGCTCAATGAGGAAGCCGGAAATATCGTTGTGCTTCTCCGGCGACTTGAAACCGCACTAGATCGACAATCGATTCTGGATCGCGTCAACAAGATACAGAACACGCCCTCAATCTTGGAAAACGATGCGTGAGGCCGCCGGCGAGAAGGCCTTCGCAAACTAGCTTGGCAACCACTCGATCCACGCGCCGTGCGGATGCGCGTTCGCGATCTTCTTTGTCTCGCCGCCGGGCCAGAGCGTCAGGCGGACTTCGGGGAGTTGGTCGGGGGCGTATTGTTCGAGCGAGAGCCAGGCGAGCGGGGCGGCGGATGTTGCGCGTTCGCCGGTCGATTTGAGGAGCGCTTCAATTTTCTTGCGCGTTTCTCTGGCGATGTATTGCCAGACGATCGTGTGGGCGACCACGGTGGCGGCGCCCGGCACCTGCGCGGCGAGCTGGCGTTCGAGCCACTCGCCCGCGTCGGCTTTTTCGAGCGGCGGTTTCTCGCGTTGCGCCAATGCGATGGCGGCTTCGACGCGGGCGACGCGCGACTTCTGTTCGGGCCAAACGTAAGCGATCAGGCGGTCGGCGGCGCCGGGTGCGGTGAGATCGACCGGCGCGCGGTCGCAGCCGCGCTTGGCGACGACCGTGGGCAGGCGTTCGATGTTGCCCCAAGGGCCTCGCCACTCCGCTTCGATCGTGACCGGCGCGTTCTTTTCGCCGATGAAGCGGTCACCGTAGCGATAGGCGAAACGGTCCCAGAGCAGATTCAATCCGGCGCTAGCGCCGATTTCCAGAATCGAGAGTGGCAAGTGGGTACGGCGCGCGATTTCCGCGTAGCCCGGCATCAAGACGGCGGAGCGGCCGGTTTCGTTCGTTTGCGGCGGACCGGACAGAATGTCTTCGACGAAGGCGCGATTGGATGCTGTTGCGTTTTCGATGGCGCGGGCGCCGACCTCAACGTCCCAGGGTTTGTTGCCGTGACCGGGGTAGAACGCCGCGAGTTCCGGCGCGCGGCCGGTCCGCACCATTAGATGCAGCGCGCCGGTCGCGCGCAGCAGCAGTGCGTCGGCGAGCGGATTGCCGGGCCACTGCACCATCAGGCCCGCCAACGTTCCGCCCGAGGTGAGATTTTCGCGGATCGCTTTGAGAGCGTGCGCGGTGAACGGTGCGCCGTTCGCCTCGCACCACGCGATCTGAATATCGGCGGCGCGCACAATTTCGTCGAGCGTTGCGGGAGCTTTTTCCATGCTCCGCGGATACGCTTAGGGCGGCGCGCAATCAAGATTGATCCATGCAATCAACGTTCGATTGCGGGCGCCTAGGTCGTTGGCTCGACGGGTTGGCGGCCACGGATCGCGAGGATGCCGACACCGACAAACGCGGTCGCGGCACCGAGGACGATGCGCGTCGTCATCGGCTCGCTCAAGACCCAGATGCCGAAGACGACACCCAAGATCGGCGAGAGCAGCGAGAGCGGGGCGATCAGCGAAACTTCGTAGCGCTGCAGCAGGTAGTAGTAGCCGTTGTGACCGATGAGGCTGGCACCGAACGCCGTGAACAGGAGCGCGCCCCACGCGAGCCAGCTGGCGCTCGCGACGGCATCGACTTGGCCAGTTTCGAACGCAAGGCTGGCCAGCAGTAAGCAAGGCGCGGTGATGGCGGACGTCCAGGATTGCAGTTGGAAGACACCAACATTCGTCAGCCTGCGCATGTAGATCGCGGCGACGGCGCCGGAGAGTGCCGCGGCGGCGCCGAACAAGACGCCGGTCAACGAATCGAAAACATGCGGGTCGAAGCTCACGATCATGACGCCCAAGAACGTCATCGCGATGCCCGCCCAGCGGCGCCAGTGCACGACTTCGCCCAAGAAGACGATCGAGAGCATCGTCGCGAACGGTACGTTCAGCTGCACGATGACCGCCATGACGGACGCCGCCGTCAACGACACGCCCACAAACATCAGGCCGAAGTGAACGGCACCGTTGAACATCGCGATGACGACGACGTCGCGCATGCGGCCAGGGGCCACTTTTAGGAACGGGATCAGGAGCAAGAACAGGAGCGCGAAACGCAGCCCCGCGAACAGCAATGGCGGCACCTCGCCGACGCCCACTTTGGCGGCGACGAAGTTGAAGCCCCAGATCGCGCAGATCAGGAGCATGAACAAGAGATGCTGTGGCGCCATCGACCGGCTTGTGAAATAGCGATTCAACTGCGACAAAAGCCGATATTGTGCGCAAGCGCTAGGCCTTGCGCGTGCAGGCCTGGTATGCGTTGCGCGACCGGCGTGTGATACGCTTGGTGAATCATAAGAGGGAACCTGCCGATGGCCAAAGCTCCGACGATGCGCGTCAGGCTCACCGACGAAACGTCGCTCGATCTACCCGAGAACGAGTTGATCCAAGTCGTAACGGCAGGGCCCAGCGAAACGCAGGAAGAAGGTTTCGTGCGGCTGAATCCGAAAGAGCGCAAGAAAGCGCTCTACGGCAAACTTTCGCGCGTGCGTGCGGCGTCGCTGGGACAGGGGCAGCACATCGTGACTTATCGCGGGATCTTACAGATCGATACGGCGCGAAGGCTGTAGGGGGAGAAATAGGAAGTAGAGAATCGAAAATAGAGAGAGAGACGGCTTTCTCTCCATTTTCTATTTTCTACTTTCTATTTTCTCGCCTGCAACAACATCGCATCCATAGAGCCAGTCGTTTCGGGTGTGCACGAACGACGGCATGGCGCGTGCGGCGAGCCACATGGGGCCGTAGGTCGCAAGTTTCGCGCCGAGCCCGCGCTTGTGGTAGAGGCTCATCTGACTGCGCGCGCCCTGTTGGACTTTCGAGGTGCGCGGTTTGCGGGCCGCTTCGTAAGCTTTGAGGGCCGCGGGAATGTCGCTTGCCGCTTTCAGGTGGCGCGAGAGAACCCAGGCATCTTCGATGCTCATCACCGCGCCTTGCGCCAGGAACGGAAGCATCGGGTGGCATGCGTCGCCGAGCAGTGCGACCCGGTTGCGACACCATTCTTCCAACGGATCGCGGTCGAACAGCGCCCAACGGTAACAGTCCGTTGCTTCGCCGATGATGCTCGTGATCGGTTTGGCCCAACCTTTGAAGTCGGCGACGAGGTCGGCCTTGTCGCCGCGTTCCGTCCAACTTTCGTTTTGCCAGTCACCGCGCTCGACGACGCCAACAAAGTTCACGAGCTCGCCGCGGCGCAAGTAGTAGGTCACCGCGTGGCGGCCCGGACCGACCCAGACGCAAGCCGTGGGCGGGACCAGATTCTTGGGCAGCTTCGCGGCAGGTACGACGACGCGCCAGGCGACGTTGCCGGTGAAGCGCGCGGGCATGGCGCCGAGCATCTGCGCACGGATCGCCGAATGGATGCCGTCCGCGCCGATGAGCACGTCGCCATGAACGCGCGTGTTGTCGGCGAACGTGAGCGTGACGATGTCACCGATCTGCGCGTATCCCTGCACTTCTTTGTCCATGTGGACGGCGTTCGGCGCGCGGGCGCGCAGCGCCTTGCTTAAGATCGACATCAGGTCGGCGCGGTGGACGTGATAGTAGGGCGCGCCGTAGCGGCGGATCGCTTCTTCGCGCATCGGGATCGAGAAGATGTGCACGCCGGTGCGTCCGGTGCGCATCTCCAGCGTTTCGGGGCGGAAGGCCACGGCGTCAAGTTCGTCGCGCAGACCAAGGCGCTCCAGCACCTTCACGCCGTTCGGGCTGATTTGGATGCCGGCGCCGACTTCGCTGAAGACGCTGGTGCGTTCGTAGAGTTCGACCTCGATACCCGCATCGAGCAGACAGAGCGCGGCCGTTACGCCGCCGATGCCACCGCCTGCGATCAGTGCCTTCATTCAGCGGCGGCCACGCGCACCGGCGGTTCGGGCACGCTCAAACGCTTCAAGACTTCCTCATCGGGCATTGCGAGGAGCGCCTTGTACATCTCAGGCGGATAGGACTGATGCGGCTTCGAATGATCCATCGGCGGCTGTTTCACCTGGCCGCCTTCGCCTTTGTATTCGGCCGGGCGCTTGTAGCGCGCGAGCTCGTCCGCGTTGATGCCGGCGAGTTTCACGACTTCCGGGTCGATCCAGGCGCGGGCGTCGATCGCTGCAGCCGAAGTCGCGACTTCGAGCGAGAGGTTGTCGAGGCCCGCGAAATAGATCGACTTGCAC
>JBKJZU010000486.1:0-2907 GCA_046715015.1 Micropepsaceae bacterium | reverse complement strand
CACCACCAGCAAGATCAAAGTCGCGAAGCTGCGCGACGCGTTGAAGTCGAGCGACGCGCTGCGCCGGGCCATTGTCGGCGCCATGCAGATGACGCTCGCCCAAGCGCAAACGACGGCTGCGTGCAACGCGCTGCATGACGTGCCAAAGAGATTGTGCCGTTGGATCCTGCAGTCGCGCGACCGCTACCACGGCGACGTCGTACCGTTGACGCAGCAATTCCTCTCCGAGATGTTGGGGGTGCGGCGAAGCTCCGTCGGCGACGTCGCGCGCGAGCTGCAAACTCAGGGCTTCATTCGTTACACCCGCGGCGCCATCACTATCTTGAATCACAAAGCCCTCGAAGCTGCGTCGTGCGAATGCTACGCCACTGTCAGGGCGCGGGCCGCACAGATCTCAGCACGCCAGGAATAGGCGCGATCGCCAGCCCAAGGCGCGAGCTTAGGGCGAGCCGGCCTCTCGGATATGTTCACTATTGAACAGCCGCGCGACGGTGCCACCTCAATGGTCAAAATTGGACAGCGGGACGCACCCCACGGTGACTATGGTCAATAGTGATCCGTGGGTTGCTGCTTCAACGTATCCAATGTCGCGACGAACCGGTGCATCTAACGGCGGGCCCCGCATGGAGAAGCACGGTGGCGTCAAGGCTCTCCAGGGGCGAGGGAGCGTAATTTCGCCCACGGATCGCAACCTCCATCGCGCAACGGGTCCTAAACTGCGCACAGCCAACCATAACCGTTCGTTCCCAAGGCTTGAGACTGAAACGTCCAGCAAGCAATTGACGATTCTGATCGTCGAGGACGAACCCCTCATTCGCGTGGCGCTGCAAGAGTTTCTCGAGAAGCGCGGGCATGCCTGCGCACATGCATGCACTGCCGAAGAGGCACTGGAGCTGGCGCGACATCTCATGTTCGACGCAGCGCTGCTCGACGTCAGCTTGAAAGACAAACAGGTCTATCCCGTTGTGCGCGCCCTTCAGGACAAAGGCGTGCGCTGCATCTTTGTCGGCGGGTACCTCAGGGAAGACTTGCCGACCGAGTTCGCCAACGTCCGCACCATCGCAAAGCCCTTTGCGGAGAGCGCCGTGCTCGATGCCATCGCCGAGTGCGGTGCGTAGGGGCCAAGCTTACGCCCTGGGCGAACGAGCGCGCAGCCGTTCCGCGGGCTCCTGCGAGTTCTGACCGATTGCGGGATGCAACCACTTGTGGGCGAGAAACGCTTCCAGAGGCTCGGCCCTGTCGAACGCTTCCTTCATCGCCTTGATCCAGGTGGCTTGGTTGGCGACGTGGCCCATGGCGATCTCTTCCCGAGCCATCTGACGGCAGAGATCGGCGCGCTCGTTCAACGATCGCATCGCCGATTCGATGAACCTTTCCATCGCCAGCAACTGTCCGGCCACCATTGCTTCCGCAGTGTAGGCGTGTCCGATGTGGCAGCGAAACTGCGTCAACCCATTCGCTTTGTCCGTGGTCAACGCGCCGCCGCAATCGGGGCATGTCAGGGCAACAGGTGGATCCAGTTTCCGTTTCATTTGGGCCTCCTCACCGGTAACGCGCGAGGCAGCTGAAAGTTGCAGCAAGTCACCCGGAACCCCGCCCGCCCGGAGACACTGTCACTGCGTCACTGCAACGTGACGAAAAACGCATCTGCCGTGGACGGCCGGCCGATGCAATACGCGCACGCCGCTCGCGACAGCCGGCCGACATCGCGTTCGCCCTCGCGCGCCGCGCGCATCGTGCCGGCGGCGAGTGCGTCGATCACTTCGTCCCGGCGGCCGGCGCTTGCGGGCTGCAGAACCACGATCAGTTGCCATGCGCGCCGGACGGCGGCGCCGAGAATTTGGACCGCGGCGGGATCGAAAAATCCGGGGACGCTCGACGGGCTCTTGCCGCCAGCCCGCGCGGCGCACGCCTCGTCGAACGCTTTAGCGTTTGCGCCGGAAAATAGCGCGTTACGATTGACCATCGTCGCCATGTGGATCCCAACCTTTGGGGAGAGCTTAGGCGGAGCCCGCCGCCTGGACCGCTCAATATTGACCGGGTCGAGCGAAATTTCTTGGAACCGATTGTTCAAAACTGAACTGCGCCAGGGAACCGTTTATGGTTACGCTCAAACCTCGGTCCGTGGGCAATTGCTTCAACGTATCCAATGTCGCGACGAACCGGCGCATCTAACGGCGGGCCCCCGCATGGAGTTGCGCGGGCGGCGTCGAGGCTCTCCAGGGGCGAGGAGTGTAATTTCGCCCGCGGATCACAACCATTTTCGCGCGAGAGGCCACGCGTTGCACGCCGTTCACAACGACAGTTCATTCGCACCGCTAGAGGCCGAAAGGTCGACCGAGCGATTGACGATTTTGATTGTCGAGGACGAACCCCTTATTCGCATGGCCCTGGAAGAATTCTTGGAGGGCCGCGGTCATATTTGTGCGCATGCCACGACCGTCGAGCGCGCGCTGGAGCTGACACAACGTATAACGTTCGACGCGGCGCTGCTCGACGTCAGCTTGAAATACGAACAGGTTTATCCGGTCGTGCGGGCGCTTCAGCAAAAGGGCGTTCGCTGCATTTTCATGACCGGGCACGCGAAAGAAGACCTGCCGGCCGAGTTCGCCCACCTTCGCTACCTCGAAAAGCCCTTCGACGAAGCCGCCGTGATCGCCGCCCTAGACGGGTGCGGTGGGCCGGAATTGCGGGCCGTCGGTTAGGGGTGAGGCTTGAAGCAGCGTGCGAAGTCTCGCTTGCGACTGCGGGACGATGGCGCACCTCACTTACCTGCAGCCTCAATACGTGACGCTGCCTTGATGTGGCAGATGACGCCGGTGGGGTGGTAGTCGATCTTCACTTCGCCGCGGAGTTCGCTGGCCAAGGCGGTTTCCAGCATGCGCGAGCCGAAGCCTTTTTTCGCTG
>JBKJZU010000485.1:0-5673 GCA_046715015.1 Micropepsaceae bacterium | reverse complement strand
GATACAGGGGTTGCAGGTCAAGGACGGCCACATCTCGTTCGCGCTTGAGGTTGCGGCAGCCGACGGCCACACCAAAGAGCCGCTGCGTCTCGCTTGCGAAAAGGCAGCACTGGCACTGACGGGTGCGCGCTCTGTGACTGCAGTCCTAACCGCCCATAAGCCTGCCGCGCCGCAAACCGGCCGCGCGGGCTCGCCTGATCGACAGGGACCGGCGGGGGTGAAAGCTGTCATCGCGGTGGCGAGCGGCAAGGGCGGCGTCGGGAAATCGACGGTCGCGGTCAACCTCGCGGTCGCGCTGCATCAGCTCGGACGAAAGGTCGGCCTGCTCGACGCCGACATCTACGGCCCCTCGATCCCGCGTATGCTGGGCCTCACCGGCAAGCCCAAGTCGAAAGACGGCAAAATCCTCCAACCGATGCAGGCCTGGGGCCTCAAAGCGATCTCGATCGGCTCGCTGATCGACGAGGACCAGCCGATGATCTGGCGCGGACCCATGGTGATGACCGCGCTGACCCAACTCCTCTACGACGTCGAATGGGCGCCGCTCGACGTGCTTGTCGTCGATATGCCGCCCGGCACGGGTGACGCGCAACTGACGCTGGCACAACGCGTGCCGCTAGCCGGCGCTATCATCGTATCGACGCCACAGGACGTGGCGCTGATCGACGCCCGCAAGGGACTTGCGATGTTCAAGAAAACACACGTGCCCGTCTTCGGCATCGTTGAAAACATGTCGACATTCTTCTGCCCGAACTGCGGCCACGAAAGCCATATCTTCGGTCACGGTGGTGCACGCGAAACGGCGGCCACTCTCGGAACCGATTTCTTGGGCGAGATCCCGCTTCACATCGCTATCCGCGAAACCTCAGACGGCGGCACCCCAATCACAGCGCGCGAGCCCAACGGCCCGCAAGCCAAAGCCTTCGTCGAACTCGCCCAACGCGTCGCCGCAAAACTCGACGCCGGCGACACCCGTGCTGCGCCGCGCATCGTCATCGAATAAAGAAAGGGCCGGCGCGACGCACCGGCCCCGTTGATCACATCAAGCCGATTTATTGGCCGGCGACGATCGCGATCTTGAGCTTCGAGCCGTCGGCCGCTGTGATCTCCCAGCTGTCGCCCGGCTTCTTGGCGCCGACGAACGGGTTGCACTGCTCTTGGCCCTTCTGCGGGCCGGCGTCGGCCGTGACACAGAGCTTGCCGTCCTTCATTGCCCACTTGCCGGTCGTCTTCGTCGCGTCCGGCAGGATGACGGCCATCGTACCGCCTTTGTTGTAATGCAGCTTTGTCACTTCGCCCTTTGCGTTCGTGACTGTGGTCGTGTTCCCGTAACGGCCCTCCATCGGATCGTCGGCCGCGATCGCGAGCGAGGTGCTCAAAGCAAGGGCGGCAACGCCCATCAGAATGCGCTTCATATGTTTCTTCCCTACCTGTTTACACAAGTCCGAAATGGACAACGCGGCTGTAGGGGCAACGCCGCTGGCAAGCAAGCGGCTACAAGCGTCAGGCGTGCCGCATCGCACTAAATTTCCGTAATGTGCAACCAGGACAAGCGTTCTTCAGCGCACGCGTGTCCCCGTAACGAAAAATCATGCGGCAAATTATGACGCGCTCACCAACCGGCGTAGTTGAGCTTCAACCCAGGCCGCGCCCACATCGTCTCAACGAGCTTGCCCGTCGCCGACAGGCAAACATACGCGGCCTTCATGTCTTTGCCGCCGAAGCAAATGTTCGTCACCAGCGGATCCACGAATTGCACCTGCTCGTACGTTCCGTCCGGCGCAATCGAGGAAATACACCCCATTGGCAGCGCGATCGTCGCCACGCACACGCGCCCATTCGCTTCCACGGCCAATGAATCGAACAGCTGTAACCCCGGCAAGCCGCACACGAGTTCGCCCTGCAACGGCCCTGTCGCGGCACCAAGTTCGCCCGGCGCCTTGATGTCGAACTTCATAAGCCGCCCCGCCATCGTTTGCGCGACGAAGAGCGTCTTCTCGTCCGGCGACAATCCGCAACCGTTCGGCATGTCGATCGGAAACACGATCTCCTTAATGCGCTTGCCGTCCGGCGTCGCGTAGTAGACGGCGCCGCGATCGTGCAGCCGCCCGTAGCCTTTGCCAAGATCGGTGAAATAGAAACCGCCTTGGCTGTCGAACACGAGATCGTTCGGCCCGTTGAGCCGAAGGCCGTTGCACGCATCGTAAAGCCGCTCGACCTTGCCGGTCTTCAAGTCGACGCGTTCGATCCGTCCGGTTTCGTAGGTCGCCGGCCGGTCGCCCGGAAACAAAAGCCCGCCGCGATCGTGCCACTCGAAGCCGCCGTTGTTCGTCACGTAGACCGCGCCATCAGGCCCCAAGGCAGCACCATTCGGCCCGCCGCCGAGTGTGGCGATCACTTCCGCCTTTCCGTTCCAAACGCGGGTGAGCGTCCCGCGCGCGATCTCGACCAACACGATGCTGCCATCCGGCATCGCAATCGGACCTTCGGGAAACTTCAGTCCACCGGCGACCTCACGAACGGACATAGGCCACGCTTCCTCTTATTTCTTGTCCAGAATGATGAAACTGTAGCCGACCGGCCTCGTCTCTGACGAGGGATAAACGCCGACGATCGTCTCGTTCCAATCGCCGCGATCAAGCGCAGGAAAAAACGTGTCGCCCTCAATCTCGCCGTGCACGCTGGTGAGATAAATGCGCCGCGTGAGCGGCAACGCGGCCCGATAGATCTCCGCCCCGCCGATCACCATGATTTCCTCAGGCGCCTCGCCGGCGGCGACGTCAAGCGCGGCGGCAAGCGACGTGACGACGACAGCCCCATCGGCTTTGTACGCCGCATCGCGCGTGATCACGATATTCGTCCGCCCAGGCAGCGGGCGCTTCGGAAGGCTGTCCCAGGTCTTGCGGCCCATGATCATCGGTCGCCCCTCGGTGCGGGCCTTGAACCACTTCATATCCTCGGGAATCCGCCATGGTAGCTTTCCGTCGCGGCCGATGACGCCGTTCTCGGCAACCGCGACGATCAAAGCGACGACCGGTTCCTTCATGTGCCGAGCTTTCGCAAAGCATCGCCCGTCAGCCGGAAGATCGACCATTCCTCCATTGGGATGGCGCCCAACGACTCATAGAACTTGATCGACGGTTCGTTCCAATCGAGCACCGACCATTCGACCCGCGCACAATTCTCGGCGACGGCGCGCTTCGCCAGATTCACCAGCAGCGCCTTCCCGATCCCCTTGCCGCGAAATGCGGGCCGCACGAATAAGTCCTCGAGAAAGATCCCATGCCGCCCGCGAAACGTCGAGAAATTGAAGAACCAAAGCGCAAACCCCGCCGCGGCGCCGTCCCACTCCGCGATGTCGCAGAACACGCGCGGGTTAGGCCCGAACAGCGCGCTCTCGAGGTCGGCCTGCGTGGCGGCAACATCGTCCAGCAGCCGCTCGTACTCGGCCAGATCGCGGACAAACGAATAGACAAGGCCACCGTCCGCCTTGGTGGCGGGACGAATCCGCAACCCACTCACACGGCCACCGGCGCAGCGATATGCGGGTGCGCCTCATATCCCTCAAGGCGGAAGTCTTCGTACTTGAAACCGAAGATATCTTTGACGCCTGCATTGATGTGCATCGTCGGCAACGCGAGCGGCGCGCGCGAAAGCTGCAGCTCCGCCTGCTCGATATGATTCGAATAGAGATGCGCGTCGCCGAACGAATGCACGAACTCGCCCGCCTTCAACCCGGTCACCTGCGCAACCATCATGAGCAACAGCGCATACGACGCGATGTTGAACGGCACGCCAAGGAAGATGTCGGCCGACCGCTGATAGAGCTGACACGAGATGCGCCCGTTCGCGACGTAGAATTGGAACAGACAGTGGCATGGCGGCAGCGCCATCCGGTCGACATCGGCCGGGTTCCAAGCGGTGACAATCAACCGCCGCGAATCCGGGTTCTTCTTGATCTGCTCGATCAGGTTCGTGATCTGGTCGATCGTGCCCCCGTCCCGCGCGGGCCACGACCGCCACTGCGCACCATAGACCGGGCCCAAATCGCCGTTTGCGTCCGCCCATTCGTCCCAAATACGGACACCGTTCTCCTGCAAGGCGCGCACGTTTGTATCGCCCTTCAGGAACCACAAGAGCTCGTGCACGATCGACTTCAGATGCAGCTTCTTCGTCGTCAACAACGGGAACCCGTCGTCGAGATCGAACCGCATCTGATAGCCAAAGATCGAGAGCGTGCCGGTACCGGTTCGGTCCTGCTTCTTCACGCCGTGGCGAAGCACGTGCTCCATTAGTTCGTGATACTGGCGCATGAAACCCTCGTCGGTTCGCTCCCATTCTATCGACGGCGGCCGGCATTCACATAGGCGCAAAACCGCGCTTTCCCCAATGGGAACAGCCTTCTTTTCTTTACCCCGGCACCCTATATTGATCCTGCCGGTTCGCCGGCTATGGCGATAAACGCGCGTGTAATAAACGGATCGGACCCGGGGGCGGTACCCGGCGCCTCCACCACCTGGACAGGGTCAAGCTGTCCAGCTGTGGGGGCGAACTAGGATCGACGAACGCGTAAAGACGTTGCTTTTGCTCGGCAAGGCTCACCGTTATCGGGCTGTCTGTATAGGTGCCAACGAC
Source organism: Micropepsaceae bacterium (assembly GCA_046715015.1). Classification (GTDB taxonomy): domain Bacteria; phylum Pseudomonadota; class Alphaproteobacteria; order Micropepsales; family Micropepsaceae; genus SZUA-430. The sequence continues at coordinate 1,038 of JBKJZU010000485.1, read as the reverse complement.
AATGAAATGGCCCTCGCTGCCTAATAGGTAAGCGCGGCTCGGAGGGGCGCCGGGCAACAGAAGCCCCTCCACCTATCTTCGCCAGTAGGCAATGCCTGCCGCCACGACCGTGAGCGCGCCGCCCAGTGCCAGCGTCATCGGCGCGCCGATCTGATGCGACAACCACCCTGAGCCTAGTGCGCTCAACGGCACCATGCCGATGAACGCCATCACGTAATAGGCCATGACCCGGCCCCGCATCGCATCGTCGACCGCACCCTGCACCAGTGTGTTCGTCGAAATACCCATCATCATCATTCCAAACCCCGCCGGCACGAGGAGCAGAAGCGAGACCGCAAACACTGTGGATTGCGAGAACGCGATGAGCGCCGCCCCGAAGCACGCCGACGCCAGATACGGCACGCGCGGCAGCCACTCTTGCGGCACCCGCGAAATGCCGAGCGCGCCGATCAACGCGCCGGCGCCTACTGCCGCCATCAAGAAGCCCAGAGCGTCCGAACTTCCATGCAGAATATCGCGCGCGAACACGGGCATGAGCGTGAGGTACGACGTGCCGAACAGGCTCGAACTCGCGAGCAGCAACAGCATCGTACGCATCTCGCGGTTCTTCGCGACGTAGTCGAACCCTTCGCGCAAGTCGGTCAGCGGATGACTGGCCGCACGCGGCGCCTGCCGTTCCAGCCGTATCATCGAAAGCCCGATCAACACCGCGATATACGAGGCCCCATTGATCGCGATGCACCAACCTTCGCCGACCGCCGCGACCAGAAGCCCCGCGATCGCGGGCCCGATCAACCGTGCGCCGTTGAACATGATCGAGTTCAGCGCGATCGCCCGCGGCAAATCCCGGCGCCCCACCATTTCGATCGTGAACGATTGGCGCGTCGGAACGTCGAACGCATTTGCCGTGCCTGTCACCGCAGCCAGCGCCACAATGTGCCAAACCTCGACCCAGCCACTCAACGTCAACGCGGCGAGCAAACAAGCGCTCGTCATCATCGCGCTTTGCGTCACGAAGAGAATGCTGCGCCGGTTCAG
>JBKJZU010000484.1:0-4952 GCA_046715015.1 Micropepsaceae bacterium | reverse complement strand
ACCTGGAACATGGCCGACGCGTTCGAGGCGGCCGGACTTGCAACATTGTCCTCGACGCCAGCGTTCCTGTCGAAAGTTGCCGCCTTTGTCAGGCCAAACGTTGACAGTTGATTAATTTTGCCTCTCGCTTGCAAGGCGTTTTAGCAACCTCTTCACGCCCCAAGCGTAAAGTCGGCGCAAACCAAGCCGGTCGAGCGCCTTACTCGCAATGCCCCTAGTGCCTTTTTTCCGTCCCCATTTCGGCCGGCCGATCAGACCGAACGACGGCACGCCGTCGGCTGCGGAGCTACAACTCCACGTCGTGGCGGCGAACGCGCCGTTGCTGGCGGTGAGCGCTTCGATCATCGTGGCGGCGGTGGTCGCAGCATTCTGGGGCACGGTTCCGGCGTGGATTCTCATTACCTGGGCGTGCGTGATGGTGCCGCCTTTGGTCTCGGTGCCCTGGCTGCTTTATGACGTGGGCAATCGCGTGCTGAGCGACGCCGAGGCCGCCCGCGCCACCGATCTCATCGTCGTCTGCAGCGTCGTGCGGGCGCTGTGCTGGAGCGCCGGTGCGGTGGCGTTCTTTCAGTACGCGTCGGAAGTGCAAGTGGCCTTGCTCTCGGTTCTCATCCTCGGAAACGCGATGGGCACAAGCTCGGCGCTGATGTCGATCCCGCGCGCGGCGATGTCGTTTGCGCTGTGCGCCGTCGTGCCGTTGGCGGTGGCCTTCGCCGCCACCGGAACGTTTGAGCATATTCTGATCGCGATCTTGTTGTTCGTCTATGCGATGGGCATGCGCTCGGCGGCGGGACAGGTGATTAAGTTCGTCACCAGCGAAACCGCGCTGCGCCAAGCGCTAATTGACAAGCAGAAAGAATTTCTTCGCGCCAAACTCGACGCTGAAGGCGCGAACCGCGCGAAGTCGGAATTCCTGGCCCACATGAGCCACGAACTCCGCACGCCCTTGAACGCAATCATCGGCTTCTCCGAGTCGATCGGCAGCGGCGTGTTCGGCCCGATCAGCGACCGCTACGCAAGCTATGCCAAAGACATCAACGACAGCGGCGTGCATCTGTTGAAACTGATCAACGACGTCCTCGACCTCTCGAAGATCGAGGCCGGCGCGCTGACGCTGAGCGAGCAACTCTTCGACGTGGAAGAGGCGGCGGACGCAGCGTTGCGTCTCGTGCGCGAACGCGCAGCCCGCAAGAACTTGACCCTCGAATGGCGCGCTTTGACCCCGCTGCCGCAGGTGAAAACCGACCAGCGTCTACTGCAGCAGGTGCTCATCAACCTCGTCACGAACGCGATCAAGTTCACGAACGAAGGCGGCAGCGTCACGGTCACGGCGGCAGCGGACGCCGACGGCGCTGTTTCACTCACCGTCGCCGACAGCGGCGTCGGCATGTCGGCCGACGAACTCGAAGTGGCGCTCACGCCGTTCGGCCAAACCGGCACCAGCATGACCGCCCGCGCCGAAGGCACGGGCTTGGGGCTCCCGCTCTGCGCCCGCTTCGCTCAAGCCTTAGGCGCAACGTTCGCGATCGAAAGCAAACCGGGGCAGGGCACGACAGCAACGCTGAAACTGCCGGCCAGCTGCAGCCAGCAAACGGCCGTAGGGCGCCAAGCTCTGTCGGCGTAGAACCGCCGCTCTTAACCGACTTGCGCCCTGTGCCGCAAAAGATGATCCGCAAGCACCGCAGCCAGCATCGCTTCGCCCACCGGCACCGCGCGGATGCCGACGCACGGATCGTGGCGGCCCTTCGTTTGAATGTCCGTCTCTTGCCCGTCGCGCGTGATCGTCTTGCGGGGTGAGAGGATCGACGACGTCGGCTTCACCGCAAAGCGCACAACGACGTCTTGCCCTGTCGAGATGCCGCCGAGCACGCCGCCCGCTTGGTTCGAGAGAAAATACGGCCGCCCGTCCTTCATGCGCATCTCGTCCGAATTCTCTTCGCCCGAGAGCGCTGCCGCCGCGAACCCCGCGCCGACCTCGACACCTTTGACCGCATTGATCGACATCATCGCCGCCGCAAGATCGGCGTCGAGCTTGCCATAGACCGGCGCGCCCAACCCGGCGGGCACGTTCTCCGCCACGACCTCGATCACCGCGCCGCACGACGAGCCCGCCTTGCGCCGCTCGTCGATATAGCTTTCCCAGAGCGCAGCCGCCTTCGCATCCGGCGACCAGAACGCATTGCGTTCGACCTCGGCCCAATCCCACGCGTTGCGGTCGATCTTGTGCGGCCCGACCTGGATCAGCGCGCCGCGAATCTTCACGCCGCCCGGCACGATGTGATCGAGCACCTTGCGCGCGATCGCACCCGCCGCGACCCGCGTCGCCGTCTCCCGCGCGCTCTGCCGCCCGCCGCCGCGATAATCGCGCACGCCGTACTTGATGAAATAGGCATAGTCCGCGTGCCCGGGGCGAAACTTGTCCTTGATGCCCTCATAGTCTTTGGACTTCGCATCGACGTTCTCGATGTGGAGCGCGATCGGCGTGCCCGTCGTGACCTGTCCGCCGGTGGTGTCGTCCGAGAACACACCGGAGAGAATCTTGACGATGTCGGTCTCTTGCCGCTGCGTGACGAACTTCGACGTCCCCGGCCGCCGCTTTTCCATCCACGGCTGAATGTCGGCGTCGCTGAGCGCGATCCCGGGCGGCGTGCCGTCGACGACGCACCCGAGCGCCGGCCCATGGCTTTCGCCCCAGGTCGTCACGCGAAACAAATGGCCGTACGTGTTGTGCGACACCCTATTCGTCCGGCGACAACGTGGTGAGAAGCTGCGCGCTCTCGTGCACCTTCTCGACCGCGGCAAGGCCCACCATGTGATAACCGGCATCGACGTGATGCACTTCGCCCGTCACAGCCCGGCCCAGGTCGGAGAGGAAATAGAGCCCCGAATTGCCGACCTCTTCGATCGTGACGTTGCGGCGGAGCGGCGCGTTCAACTCGTTCCACTTCAAAATGAAGCGGAAGTCGCCGATGCCCGAAGCGGCCAGCGTCTTGATTGGCCCGGCCGAAATCGCGTTGACGCGAATGCCCTTCTTGCCAAGGTCTTCGGCCAAGTACCGCACGCTCGACTCAAGCGCCGCCTTCGCAACACCCATGACGTTGTAGTGCGGCATCACCTTCTCGGAACCGAGATACGTCAGCGTCAACAGCGACCCGCCGTTCGGCATCATCTTCTCCGCCCGCTGCGCGATCGCAGTGAACGAGAAGCACGAGACGTTCATCGTCAGCTGAAAATTGTCGAACGTCGTGTCGACATAGCGCCCGCGCAATTCGTCCTTGTTCGAAAACCCGATCGCGTGCACGACGAAGTCGAGCGAACCCCACTCCTTCTTCAAGGTCTCGAACACGGTGTCCATCGAACCTTGCTCGGTCACGTCGCACGGCAGCACGATCTTCGAACCGATGCTGGCGGCAAGCGGCTCGACGCGCTTCTTGAGCGCGTCACCTTGATAGGTGAACGCGAGTTCGCCGCCGTGGTCGTGCACAGCCTTTGCGATCCCCCACGCGATCGAGCGATCGTTCGCGACCCCCATGATGAGGCCGCGCTTGCCCTGCATTAAACCTTTGATTTGGCTCATAGTTTGCCTGCCGCCGCCGGGTCTGTCCCCGGGTGTTTCGCTGGCCGCGGACGCTAGTCCAATTTCCCCCGCCCGGTCAAACCGGCAGGTCGCCTCAATTGAGGTCGATGGCGAAGCGTTTGAGGTCCACAAGCTCTGTGTACGCTAACGCACCTTCCTGCGTAGCGGCGAGCACGACCTTCGGCGCATGGCCGGCCACAAAGGCTTCCTGCCAGCGCGGCGCGCATAGGCACCACCGGTCGCCAGGCTTCAGCCCCGGGAACTCGTATTCGGGCATCGGCGTCGAAAGATCGTTCCCCCGCGACTTCGAGAACGCAAGGAACTCGGCCGTCATCACCACGCAGACGGTGTGCGAGCCCGTATCCTGCGGCGACGTGTTGCAACAGCCGTCGCGGAAGAATCCGGTGACAGGGTCGTTGCTGCAAGACGCCAACTCGCCGCCCAACACGTTCTTCTGCGACCGCCGCCGCCCGCCATCGTTTTGATATGCCATCACATCCTCGCTCTCAGCGCCCGAGCCAACCATGCCGGTCGAGCGCCGAGACCCCATGTTCGAAGTCCGCGCGCTCGACATAGATCTGCGCCGACAACCGGCACAGCAGCTTGCCCTGAAACGCGTTCGAGGCAACCTGCACCCTGTGCTTTTCCCAAAGCCCGTGCATGAGTTGCAGCGCATCGTCGGGCTCGGCCGCACGCCGCTGGGGTAGGGTGAAGGTGCGCATCGCCGCAAACATCGCATCGCTCGCAAGCGGTTCGGCGCCGAGCCGCGCCATCGGTGCGACACTCTCGCGCGACAAGGCATGGAGATAGTCCCGCACCTTCGCCGCGCCGAACCGTTCGATGAAATCGATCCCCGCCGGCACGCTCAGGAACGCGCTGACGTCGCGCGTCCCGACATAGTCGAACGCGCGCGGAAACTTCAGTTCGTGCCAATGGCTGACAGAAAGGGGCACCGTCTCGCCCGCAACCTCCTCGGTCGCATAAAGAAACGCCGCCCCCTTCGGCGCGTAAAGCCACTTATGTCCGTTCGCCGTGTACCAATCCGCGCCGATCGCGGGCAGGTCGAGAGCAAGCTGCCCGACCCCGTGCGCGCCGTCGATCAGCACCCGCACGCCCTTCGCCTTCAACGCCCGCGTGATCTCCGCCACCGGAAACACGACGGCGGTGGGTGAGGCGATGTGATCAATGATCGCAAGCCGCGTCTTGGCCCCCGCCGCATCCACGATCCGCTCCACGACATCGTTCGACGTCAACGGGATCGGCAGCGAAACCTTCTCGACCTTGGCACCGGCGGCTTTGCAATCTTCTTCCGCCGCAAGGCGTACCGCGTTTTAAACGCAGTCGAGCACCAGAATTTCATCGCCCGCCTTCAGCC
>JBKJZU010000483.1:0-3148 GCA_046715015.1 Micropepsaceae bacterium | reverse complement strand
GATCTCGATGAGTTTCGGACCTTCAGCCGTCAGGTGGAAGTCGAAGCCGGTGAACAAGCCCTTCACGCGTTGGGTCGCGTCGCGCGCGATCGGCGGTGCGACGCCGAGCGCGGTGTGCTGGTAGAGCGTCGTTCCGGCCACCTCGTGGACCGCGGCGATGACTTCATCCATGCGCCACGCGTCGAGGGCGGAAATTTCGATGTCGACGTTCGCGCGCTTGGTGGCGAGATCAGCCGCGTAGTTCGGGCAGCAGGCTGGCGTGGCAACGCGATCGCGTTCAGGAGCAAGGATCGTCATGCGGACACGCGTTGTTTGACGGTCTTTGCCCGGGCAAACGGCGCGAGCCAGGCCATGGCGTCGCTAAATGCCTCGGCGTCGAGTTGGTAGAGCATCCACCGCCCGTTCTTTTGTGCGCGCACGAGGCCTGCATCGACGAGCAGTTTCATATGATGACTGACGGTCGCCTGCGAGACGCCCAGAAGGCTCTCCACGTCGCAGGCGCAGACAACGCCGTCCTGGGCGCAACACACGCCCTCCGGCTTGCGCAGGAACTGGAGAATCTTGATCCGGACTGGATCGCTTAGCGCCTTGAAGACGCGGTCTGGCTGGCTCATGCGCTCAATATATCGATACATTTCGATATGTCAATTCGTTGACAACGCCGCGAAACACGTGGGTTTGGTCTGATTGACATTCCCACTCTAGTTCGACCATTATCTAATTAGATGGTTATGGAATTAGATCGATGACGGACTCCCTCGCCTCCCCCGACCTGCTGACGTTCTTCAAGGCGCTTGCGCATGAGAGCCGTCTGAAGCTCGTCGGTCTTCTCACCGAGCGCGAGCGCAGCGTGCAGGAGCTCGCGTCGCTGGTGGCGCTCAAGGAACCGACCGTGTCGCATCACCTCGCGATGCTGCGCGAAGCTGGGCTCGTGCGCGTGCGGCAGGACGGAAATACGCACTGGTATGCGCTTGAAACGAAGACGTTGGCTTTGCGCGCGAAGACGATGTTGATGAAGGAGCGGTTCGCGGAGCTTGCCGCGGTGGGCGCGTCCGAGGACAAAGCGGTGCTCAACTACCTCACGCCGGACGGGCGCTTGAAAGCATTCCCCGCGACGCCGAAGAAGCGGCGGCCGATCCTCGCCTGGCTCGCGCGCCACTTCGAGGAGGGGCGCATGTACAGCGAGGCCGAAGTCAACAGAACGATCGAGCGGCGCCATCACGACCGCGAAACGTTTCGCCGCGAAATGGTCGGGCACAAGATGCTCGCGCGAAAGGGCGGCACGTATTGGCGGCTGCCGGAGAGCGGTTGGGTGGGCTGATCGGCTAAGCCGGGCCGGCGAGTTTCACTAACGCGCCGATCGTGTTGATGTTGCGCGCCGTGCCCGCTTTCGCAGCGGGAATACGCAATTTCGACGTTCCGGCGCCTTCGGGGTAGTGCACGAATATCTCGCGCGTCCCTAAGCGCATTTCTTCGTTCGTGCGGCCAGCCGCTTGGGTGAGCGCGTCCTTCGGCGGCGGCGCATCCAGAAACGTCACCAGCGTGCGGTTCGGCGCCGCTTTTGGAAACGGGTTTGCTTTGAGGACCGCCGCCAACTCTACCGGCGTGCGGACGACAACGCCGACGGGTTTGCCGGCGAATTTGTTGAGGCGGGCTTCCAAGAGCGATTTGACGCGCGCTACTGCCGCGCCGCTCTCGAACAGCACGTTGCCGCTTGCGATGTAGGTGCGCACGTTCTTGAACCCTAAGGCCTCGCACATCGACTTCAGCTCCACCATCGGGAGCTTGCCGGTGCCGCCGACATTCACGGCGCGCAGGAGGGCCACGTAGACGGTCATGTCGTGCGCGCCTTACGTCGCGTCGTCACGCCAAAGGCGAAACGCCACGACGGAGGGTTTCCTTAGATCGAGATCAAAACGGAATCTCGTCGTCCGGATCGGCCGAGAAGTCGCGCGCTTCGCCGCGACCGCCAGCGACCGCCTTGCGGCCGCCACCGGCAGCGGAGGCGCCTTCCATAGCAGGTGAGTCAGCACCGCGGCCGTCGAGCATGACGAGTTCGCCACGGAAGCGTTGCATAACGACTTCGGTCGAATACTGCTCCTGCCCGTCTTTGTTCGTCCACTTGCGGGTCTGCAGTTGGCCTTCAAGATAAATCTTCGAGCCCTTGTGCAGGTACTTCTCCGCAACCTTCGCGAGGTTCTCGTTGAAGATCACCACGCGATGCCACTCGGTCTTTTCCTTGCGCTCGCCCGAACTCTTGTCGCGCCAACTTTCCGACGTCGCGACGCGCAGGTTCACCACCGGCTCGCCCGAGGGCAGCTGGCGCACCTCCGGATCAGCACCCAGATTTCCAACCAGGATCACCTTGTTCACACCAGCCATCTCATACCTCTCTCGTTTCGCGCTTGACCGCGGACATTAACCACCGGATTGAATGGCCCGCCACGGCGATGGGACGATACTGTTCTTGTTATGTTCTGAAAGTCAAGCTATGAGCGCTCGATTCTTGTGGAGGGCGTGAGTCGTGGCGCGATCGGGTACACTTAAGGGGCTCATGCAAAAGAACATTTCCATACGTGGGGCGCGCGAGCACAACCTCAAGAACGTCGACGTGGAGATCCCGCGCGACCAGCTCGTCGTCATCACCGGCCTCTCAGGCTCCGGCAAGTCGTCGCTCGCGTTCGACACGATCTATGCCGAGGGTCAGCGGCGCTATGTCGAAAGTCTGTCGGCTTACGCGCGCCAGTTCTTGGAGCTGATGCAGAAGCCCGACGTCGATCATATCGAGGGGCTGTCGCCTGCGATTTCGATCGAGCAGAAGACGACGTCGCGCAACCCGCGTTCGACCGTCGGTACGGTCACCGAGATCTACGACTATCTGCGCCTGTTGTTTGCGCGCGTTGGCATCCCCTACTCGCCCGCGACCGGTTTGCCGATCGAGAGCCAGACGGTGAGCCAAATGGCTGACCGCATCATGGCGCTTCCGGAAGGGACGCGGCTCTATCTGCTCGCGCCGATCGTTCGCGGTCGGAAGGGCGAATACAAGAAGGATCTGCAGGAGTTGCAGAAGCGCGGGTTCCAACGCGTGAAGGTCGACGGCACGTTCTATGAGATCGACAAGGTGCCCACGCTCGACAAGAAGCTGAAG
>JBKJZU010000482.1:0-3378 GCA_046715015.1 Micropepsaceae bacterium | reverse complement strand
CCTTTCGACCAGCACGCTCAAGGATGACGCCTATGCATTCATCTTCAATCAGCAAGGGCTGATGGCGGGTGTGAGCATCGAAGGCACCAAGATCTCGTTGATCAAACGCGGCAGCGACTCGCACGCGGAACGCTAAGCCTTTCCGGGTCACGGCGTGGACAGGGCCGCAGCGCAAGCCTTGCAGCTGCGGTTCGTGACCCGGTCCTTTCTCTGTTCTCAAAAATAGGAGGTCGAGATGACCGTCGAATATATCCTCATTTGGCTCTTGATCGGTGCCGTGGCCGGCTGGCTTGCCAGTCAGATCGTTCGGGGCGGTAGTTCCGGCTTGGTCGCCAACATAATCATCGGTATCGTCGGCGCATTCATCGGCGGTTGGTTGCTCCAGGAACTCGGAGTCCGTATCGCTTCGGGCTTGTTGGGGATAATCTTGTCCGCGACGATCGGTGCAGTCGTCTTGCTCTTGGTTGTTCACGCTGTGAGACGGGTCTAGACAACAAAGCCCGGCAAAAAAAACGGCCGCCCCGAACAATGTCGAGGCGGCCGTTGGTTTAACGAAACCGAACTAATTCGGCTCCGGTTCCGGAGCGTCCGAGTCCGGCGGCGGCGCATCTTCGTCGGCGGCTTCTTCGTCTGTCATCCCTTCATCGGGTCCTGGGGGCGCGGAGAATTCCGGGCCGCCAACACCGTCCGGCTGAGCGGGCGCGGGCATGGTTTGCGGGGCAGTATCGCCGTCCTTGGCTTTTTCGAGCTGCTCAAGGTTGAGCTGGCGAACTGCGGCGTCCTGCTCGTCGGCCGCAGCCGTGCCAACGCCGAACGACAGCGCCAACAACGCGGCACCGGCAAGCGAGATGTTTCTAATGTTCATGGGGGTTCCCTTTCGGTTGATTGGAACAATCCACAAACGCGCCAACTGTACGCTGCGTTCCGACATTGCAGCGTGTTAATGGTGCGGACAGTGCATTCTCGCCGCGGGTCTGCCGGGTTGTGCCCTAGGGATTGCCAGCGCGGAAGGCGGTCGATTAGCGTGCGCAGAACAGGTAGGCGGACATGACGATTTCAGTCACGACGAAGGCGGGCACGGTTGAAGGGGTTTGCGATCCCAAGTTTTCCGGTGTCCTCGACGCGTTCGTGACCAACTTCGAGGCGCGGGAGGAAGTCGGCGCGAGTTGCGCGATTTCGATCGAAGGCAAAACCGTCGTCGATCTTTGGGGCGGCAAGCGCGAGGTCGGTGGGGCTCCCTGGGATAAGGACACGATCTCGTGCGTGTTCTCTTCGACCAAAGGGGCGATGGCGTTGACCGCGCACATGTTGGCCGATCGCGGGCAACTCGATCTCGATGCGCTGGTGACGCAGTACTGGCCGGAGTTCGGGCAGAACGGGAAAGAGAACGCGCGCGTTGCCATGGCGCTCGATCATTCGCTCGGCGTGCCGCACGTCCGCGCCGTGCCGAAGCCCGGCGCCTTCTACGACTGGGACTATATGGTGGACGCGATCGCGAAGGAGGCACCGTTTTGGGAGCCCGGCACGCGCAACGGCTATCACATGATCTCGATGTCGTGGACCGTGGGCGAGATCGTTCACCGTGCCGCCAAGAAGCGCATGGGTGCGTACTTCCAGGACGAGGTTGCGAAGCCTTTGGGCCTCGATTTCTGGATCGGTCTGCCGGAGGCTCAAGAGCATCGTGTGGCGCCGATGATCCAAGCGGTGCCGACGGCGGAGGCGATGCAGTCGCGCTTTTTCCAGAAGGCGATGAGCGATCCGACTTCGCCGGCGCATGTCTGCATGCGCGATTTCCTCGTGTTCAATCCGAATTCGCGCGAAGGCCGCGCGGCGGAGGTCGGTGCGGGCAACGGCACGACGAACGCACGTGGATTGGCGGGGTTGTACGCGCCGCTGGCGAACGGCGGCACGCTGAACGGCAAGCGCCTTGTGGCTAAGGATACGATCGCGCGCATGAGCCGCATTGCGATGGGCACGCATCAGGACGCCACGCTTGTGATTCCGACGCGCTTTGCGCTCGGCTACATGAAGTCGATGGACAATCTCTGGCTGCCCGGCACCGACGCTGCCAGTTGCCTGTTGTCCGACAGCGCGTTCGGCCATGTGGGTGCGGGCGGCTCTATCGGCTTTGCGTGTCCGGAAACGCGCATGAGCTTCGGCTACACGATGAACCAGATGGGGCTCGGCCTCCTGCTCAACGACCGCGGCCAGAGCTTGATCGACGCCGCGTACAAGGCACTGGGGTATCGCTCCAACGCTGGCGGGGTTTGGATTACTTAAAGTGTTCGGCTTGGGCACGCGTCGGGTGGATGAACTCCAGGTACGCGTATGAGATGAATATCGTCCAAACCGCGTTGCGCGCGAGGTCGAAGAGTTGCATCACGGCAAACGCAGTGATGGATTCAATTTCGTACATTTCATATTCCTTGGTGACGTAGTCGATGCCGACAATCGCCAGCGTCAGCGGAAGGTCGCAGGCGAGCAAGGCGGCAAAAATAGGCAAACCGTGGCCACGTGTGGCTTCCCACGATGTTTTGAACGTTGTCGCCCGGTCGCCGATGGCGGCTGCCGGCAGGACGAGCGCGAAACGCGCGAATACGGCGAGCAAGATAGCGACGCCGGTGTGAACGGCTGCATCGACATAGATGCTGTCATCGGCGTCCCAGAACGTCCATATGGCGACTTCGAAGAAACTCAGCGGTACGGCCATGGCGACCGTGACGCGAACCAGGTACGGGCCGAGGACGTCTCTGTCAGCGGGGAAAAAGCGCGATGGGGACTCGCCCAGAATCACAAAGCGGTGCCAGACGATGGCAAGACAAATCGAGCCGGCTGTGCTGATGAGGAGCGACAAAAGATAGGGCGCGAACTGCACCAATGCTTGTTGTTCGGGTAAGTCGGCCACTCCGCCGAGTGCCGCGATCAAGGCGGCCAGCAGCGCCCAGACGATAGCCGTTCGCAGAAACGCGCCGAGGTTTGCGAAGAGCAGTCTGTAAGCAGCCCAGACGGTTTCGGCGACGCGCATGAGTGATGATCTTCTCCCGATTCCCCTGCGACAACGTTGGCGCGGCAATCTGTTCGCTGCCAGCGCAATGTTTGAAGTGGGGTGCATCTTGCAATCGGGCTGGTAAGGCACACTTATGCTGGTTGCGCGCGTCTGCGCTAAGTCACGACCCGGTTACGATGTCGATCCAATCCAGCCGCCGATCCACCCAGAACGACGACCGCCGCTCAGCTGGCGGTTGCGGGCTGTTGCAATGGTGGTTGGCGGAACTGCGCGGATTTGTGAGTTTGTCGCAGACGGATACCAAACGCATACCAAACGGATTCCTAACGGATGAAATCGCAGAAATCAGCCTTGCTAACGCATCTAACGGA
>JBKJZU010000481.1:0-9509 GCA_046715015.1 Micropepsaceae bacterium | reverse complement strand
CGAGATCGGTACGGATCTGCCATTCTTCTTTCGAGACTTTGTCGCGGACGGAAGGGATAGCGTGCAAAGCGGCGGACATCAGCGGTCTCCAAATGCGGGTTCGCTTAAGAGTGGCCCCTGGGTGCGGCTGCTGTCAAATCTAGCGTTGGCTCAGAACGCGGCCCACGGCTTCGTTCCAGCCGGCGTATTTGGCGTCGCGCTCGTCGACGCTAATTTTCGGCTCGAAGCGGCGTTCGCAGCGCCAGCTTGAAGCGACCTCGTCGAGCGACGAATAGACGCCCGCACCTAGGCCCGCGAGGTAGGCCGCACCCAGTGCCGTCGTTTCCACGACTTCGGGTCGTTCAATCGGGCGTCCGGTGAGGTCGGCGAGCCATTGGCAGAAGAGGTCGTTCACCACCATGCCGCCGTCTACGCGGAGGGCTGCGGGTGAGCCGAGCCCCGCGGCGGACATGTCGGCCGCCATCGCTTCGAGGAGGTCACGCGTTTGGAAGCAGACGGACTCGAGGCCCGCTTTCGCGATCACGGCGTGGCCGCTGTCACGCGTTAGACCCACGATCGCGCCGCGCGCTTCGGCATCCCAATACGGTGCGCCGAGGCCGACGAAGGCCGGCACGAGATAGACGCTTGAGCGCGCGTCCGCTTTGCGCGCGAGGTCGGCGCTGCCGGCCGACGACTTGAAGAGCTTCAAGCCATCGCGAAGCCATTGGATCGTGGCGCCCGCCATGAAGATCGAGCCTTCGAGCGCGTAGGTACGCTTGCCGCCGGTCGCGTAAGCAATCGTCGAGAGCAGCCGATTGCGCGACGGCGCCATCGCGGGGCCGGTGTTGACGAGTGCAAAGCAGCCGGTACCGTACGTCGACTTCATCAAGCCTTCACGGAGGCAGGCTTGACCGACCGTCGCCGCCTGCTGATCGCCGGCGCAGCCTGCGATCGGAATCGCCGCGCCGAACAGCTTCTCGTCTGTCGCACCAAAGTTGGCGACGGAATCGTGAACAGTGGGGAGCACGGCTTCGGGGATGTTCAGCCACTCCAATATCTCACCGTCCCAGCGGCCTTTGACGATGTCGTAGAGAAGCGTGCGCGAGGCGTTCGTGGCGTCGGTCGCGTGCACCTTGCCGCCGGTCAGGCGATAGGCGAGCCAGCTGTCGATCGTGCCAAACGCGAGTTCACCCTTCTCAGCACGCCTGCGGGCACCGGGCACGTTGTCCAGTAGCCAAGCGAGCTTCGTGCCCGAGAAGTACGGATCCAGCAGCAGGCCGGTCTTTGCGGCGATCGTGCTTTCCTTGCCTTCGTCTTTCAGCCGCGCGCAGGCGGCGGCAGTGCGGCGGTCTTGCCAGACGATCGCTTTGTGAATCGGTTCGCCGGTCTTTCGGTCCCAGAGGACCGTCGTCTCGCGTTGGTTCGTGATGCCGATCGCTGCGATGTCGTTGGCGTGGCCGGCGATCGCGTCTCGGGAGACCTTCAACGTCGCTTGCCAGATTTCTTCGGCGTCGTGCTCTACCCAGCCGTCTTGGGGATAGAACTGCTTGTGCTCGGCTTGCGCGACTTTGAGCGGCGTGCCGCTGGTGTCGAACAGGATGGCGCGGCTTGAGGTCGTGCCTTGATCGATGCTGAGGATCTTGCGGGCCTTGGTCATGCGGTTGGTCCGGCAGCGAGGGAAGTCCTCGGGGATGTTAGCCACGATTCCGTTCCGAGTGCGACTGTCTCCCACTGGACGCCCTGAATGTGGCTGCTAAGTTGACCCTCATGCTTGATCCCTTTGGCCGCCGCATCACCTATCTCCGCGTGTCGGTGACGGACCGCTGTGACTTCCGCTGCTCGTATTGCATGGCGGAGGACATGACGTTTCTGCCGAAGGCGGAGTTGTTGACGCTTGAGGAGTTGGATCGGCTCTGCTCCGCGTTCGTCGCCAAGGGCGTGAGAAAGCTTCGCCTGACCGGTGGGGAGCCACTTGTCCGGCGCAACGTCATGAGCCTGGTCAACAGCCTTAGCCGTCATCTGCGGACGGGAGCGTTGGACGAACTCACGCTCACGACGAACGGCAGCCAGCTCGCGAAGTTTGCCGTCGACTTGAAGGCGGCTGGCGTGAATCGGATCAACGTATCGCTCGACACGCTCGATCCTGCCCGATTCCGCGACATCACGCGGTGGGGAAAGATCGAGCCGGTGCTCGAGGGGATCGACGCGGCCTTGGCCGCCGGGTTGAAAGTGAAGATCAATGCGGTGGCATTGCGCGATATCAACGAAGACGAGATCGAGACGCTGGTGTCGTGGGCGCACGGCAAGGGCATGGACTTCACGCTGATCGAGACGATGCCGATGGGCGAGATCGATGCCGACCGTACGGATCAATACTTGCCGTTGTCGGTGGTCCGCACGCGCCTCGCTCAGAAATTCACTCTGGAAGACAGCGACTATCGGACTGGCGGACCCGCGCGCTACGTGCGCGTGGCCGAGACCGGCGGGCGGCTTGGGTTCATCACCCCGCTGACACACAATTTCTGCGAGAGCTGCAATCGCGTGCGGCTGACCTGTACGGGCACGCTTTACATGTGCCTCGGTCAAAACGATGCGGCTGATTTGCGGAAGCCGTTGCGGGCGAGTGCGGACGACACGTTGCTTCATGCGGCGATCGATGAAGCGATTTCGCGCAAGCCCAAGGGGCATGACTTTGTGATCGACCGCCGGCGGCCCGCGGCTGCGGTGGCGCGGCATATGTCGGTGACCGGCGGCTAATGCGTTTCAAGAAACCCTCATTCGCCGCGTCGAGCGCGCCCGAAGCGCAAGCTGCGCTGCGCGAGTTGACAAAGCTGTACGGCAACGCGAAGGCCGATGCCGATGTGATCGTGGCACTTGGCGGCGACGGGCTGATGCTCCAAACCGTGCACAAGAGTCACAAACGGGGCTTACCGATTTACGGCATGAACTGCGGGTCGGTCGGGTTCTTGATGAACGAGTACTCGCCGAACGATTTCTTGGAGCGGCTCGACATCACCGAAGCGCAAGATATCCACCCGCTGCGGATGAAGGTGAAGACGGCGTCGGGCAAATCGCAAACGGCGCTCGCCTTCAATGAAGTTTCCATGCTGCGCGAAACGCGGCAGGCAGCAAAGCTGCGTATCTCCATCGACAGCATCGTTCGGATGGAGGAGTTGATCTGCGACGGCATCTTGCTTTCGACGCCTGCGGGATCCACGGCCTACAATCTCTCCGTTAACGGGCCCATTCTACCGATCGACGCGGCGCTGCTCGCATTGACGCCGATTAGTGCGTTTCGGCCGCGGCGCTGGCGTGGGGCGCTTTTGGCGCGCGCGGCGAAAGTCGTGTTCGAGATTTTGGAAGCCGACAAGCGGCCCGTCAGTGCGGTTGCCGATCACATCGAAGTGCGTGAGGTGACGGAAGTGTCCGTCGCGGAAGATCCAAGCGTGGCCGCGACGATCCTCTTCGATCCCGACCGCTCACTGCAGGAACGCATCCTGGCCGAGCAGTTCGTTACGGGTTGATCAATCCTCTTTCGGCCGAGCGAGCAGAACAAAGAGCAACGCCACCGCGGCGGGTGCTGCTTGCGTGAACAGGATCGTGAGTTTCGCGGTCATTGCGCCGAAGACGCCGGCGGCTATCACGCAAACGAGAAAGAACACGCGCAGATCGCGCCGGCCGGACCAAGCGGCCCAGGCGAGGCCGCCTGCGAGCAGCAGATTGTAAAGACCTTGGTTTGCCGCAAGGACCGCAGTCGTGTTCATGAACTCCGGCGATTGGCCGAAGATGCGTTGGCCGATCGGTCCGGTCCAGAGAAACATCTCCAGCACTGCAAACCCCGCGTGAATCACGGCTACGAGAAGAACCAAAAAACCTGCGAGCACGTTCATGAGTGACGTCCTTATCAGCGGATCGAGGAGAGCGGTTCCTCGACGTGTCCGTAACCAGCGTCAGACGGGATCGTGAGCACCTGTTTTCCGTCTTTGTCGATCACCTTGGGCTCGACGGTGACGATGCGATCCGTTCTCGCGTTTGCGATCGCTTCGGCCACGGTTTTGGCTCGGCCCAGTTTCACCAGGTTCATTTTGGTCGGGAAGATAATCGTCCAGCGTTTGTCTTCGATCGCGTCGTTGGGATTGACCCAAACGGAGTCGACGGACTCAGAACCGTCGTGACGGCCGAGTTGGCCTGGCGGCGTGGCCGCCAGATAGAAGTACGTGTCGAAGCGCTTCGGCATGAACGTGGGCGTCACCCAGTGCGCGAACGGCACCAGCGCGTCGCAAGCAAGGCGCAGGTTTTCGCGCGTCAGAAACTCCGCGAGGCCCGCTTCGCTTTTGTTGAGCTTGGGCCGCCAGTCCGCCAGGGCGCTGGCCGCGGCGGCGTCGATGTAATCCGAAGAACCTGGTCTGCGCGCAGGTAGGATGCCGGACTCTTCGAAACCTTCGCGGATGGCGCAGGCGGCCAGGCTTAAGCGGAGATCGTCAAGCTTATCGGCGCCGTCGGCATGGTCGCGCAGGGCGGGATCGTTATCGTGAGGGTCGAGTTTGCCGCCGGGAAAAACCAAAGCACCGGAGGCGAAATCGATCTGGTGATGTCGCTTTACCATGAATACTTCGAGACCGGACGCGCCGTCGCGCAAAAGCAGAATTGTCGCGGAAGGCAGGGGATTGTTGGGTTTTTTTGCGTCTGACATCGAAGCTCTCAAAGTTACTTCAAAACTTAGCAATTCAAATGCTCTCGGGACGCTGGAGGCTCCCTTAAAGGGTTATCCCGTAAATCTGGTGAGAAGCGGCACAGGTCCGCACCAATAGAGGTTTGACCCATGAGCGATAAGTCTTTCCGGCTCGATCCATCTGACATCGACCAGGCGTTCGAACGCAACGAGTTCCGTGTTGTGTTTCAGCCCACGGTCGATTTGTCCAGCGAACGCATGACAGGCGCCGAGGTTTTCGTGCGCTGGCAGCACCCGCAATACGGGCTTCTGCCGCCAGGCCTTTTCCTCGATTTCATCGAGTCGCAGGGGCGTATGGCCGACATGACGGGGTTCGTCTTCCACGCGGCGTTGAGTGGTGCCCGCAAGTGGAAGCAGCAGGGCCGGGATTGGTCGGTGTCGATCAACGTCGCGCCGGGTACCGTCACAGCGCCGGGGTTTGCGCATGGACTGAAGCAGCTGCTCAACGAATACAGACTCGACGCCGGTCAGGTGATCGTCGAAGTGCCGGAGCGCGCGGTCGCGCAGGAACCGGAGGCTTTGTGCGAGGCCCTGCTATCGGTGCGCCAGCTTGGCGTTCATGTGGCTCTCGACGGCGGCGGTATCGTGCCGGTCGACCTTGCGCAATTCGAGCCGATGCCGTTCACGTCGATCAAGGTCGGTGGGCCGGCAAGTATTCGTCTGGCGCAACGTCTGGGGCTCAAGGGCAAAGGTGCGATCGCCGCACGCCTACGTTTTGCCCGCGAGTATGAGCTGGATGCCGTGGCGGTCGGTGCCGAAGACGAGGCGACAATGTCGGGTCTTGCGGCCGTTGGGTTTACTGCGGCGCAGGGCGTGTGGATCCAAAAGCCGCTGTCGCTCGACGAGTTGCTTGCTTGGGATGGGACGTGGGCCCGCGGCAAGGTCGCGATGGATGCGCTGCCAGTTGCGCCGCGCGCGATGGTGCCGCCGCATGCGTCGCCACGGCCCGCGATGCCGGCGCCGCACACAGTGCAGCCGAATTTCCAAACCGGTTCTCCTGCAGTCACCAAAGAAGACATGCAGCGTGCGCTTGACGCCGTGCGTGCGCGCCGCGGCGCGCCGCCACTGCAAGAGAAACCTTCGGAGCGCGAGGCGCCGTTGATGCCCGTGCTGGAGGCGGCGGATCTCGAAGACGTGCTTGAGGATGAAGAGGCTATGGCCGCGCCCGTGAAGCGTGAAGGCTTCGGCGTGGCCGGCGACCCTTGTCCGAAAATGGGCGGGTTGGTGCAACGCCGCGCCTAGTCAGTTTGGGGGGTGTTTCTCTCTCGTTTGTGTGGGTCAACTTCGGCCGCCGGTGATCTCTCCCCCCGAGGTTGCCGGCGGTCTCTTTTCCGCCAGACGTGCTATGTGACGGCCTGAGCTGAAGTGAGGTCGTCACATGGGTTTCTACGAACGCCGCGTTCTGCCGTGGCTGCTAGACATGGCGATGAGCGCAAAGCCCATCACCTATCAACGCCGGAAAGTCGTGCCGCTGGCGGAAGGCCGCGTGCTCGAGATTGGCATCGGCGCCGGTCAGAACCTGCAATTCTACAATCCCGCTAAGGTCAGCCACGTTTGGGGCTTGGAGCCTTCGCAGGAAATGCGGGCGCGGGCGCTGAAGCGGGCCGGCGACATCAAGTTCAATCTCGAATTTCTGGACCTGAAGGCCGAGGAAATCCCGCTCGCCGACAAGTCCGCCGACACGGTGCTTGTGACGTATACGCTGTGCACGATCCCCGAGGTGGTGCGCGCGCTCAAAGGCATGCGCCGGGTGTTGAAACCAGGCGGGCGCTTGATCTTCTGCGAGCACGGCAAGGCGCCCGATTTGAATGTCCAGAAATGGCAGGAACGCATCACGCCGCTTTGGAAGGCAATCGGCGGCGGGTGTCACGTCGGCAGGCCGATCCCGGACCTTATCCGCGAAGGCGGGTTCACGATCGATAAGATGGAAACGATGTACCTGCCCTCGACGCCCCGCTTTGCCGGCTACAATTATTGGGGCAGCGCGAGCTGATCTTGACCCAGATCGGCTGCATTAAATCGAGTGTGGTGACCTTTCGTTAAGCTTGCCGCTTACCCCAGCGTTTACGGGGGGCGTGCGAAGCTCTGGCGCTGCTCGAAAAGAGATCACGTGCCATGAAGACATCCGTCGTCGTTACGCTCGGCGCTAGCGTGTTCGCCATCCTGCTTGGGGCGTACCTGTTCGCTTACGCCACCACAGTGCGCGATCCGGTCGAATGGAAGAGCGGCGATTTGATCGTTCAGGATTCGAAGGTGGCCGACGTATTGCCGCTGTTCGGCGGCGACGGCAGCGGGATCACGCACATCGGTATCGTCGACGTGCGCGACGGTCATGCCGTGGTTATCGAAGCAGCCGAGAAAGTGGTCGAGACACCGGTTTCCACGTTCCTCAGCCGCGGCAAAGACAAGGCCTATTCGATTTACCGCGTCACTGCGTTGAACGACGAACAGCGTAAGGCGGTTGCGGAGGCCGCGCGCCGGCAGCTCGGCAAGCCGAACGACTACTTCCTGCGCCGCAGTTGGGACCAGCTCTATTCCAGCGAGTTGGTGCGGCTTGCCTATAGCGACATCGGTTTCGACTTGGGCCGGTTGCAGCGGCTTGGCAAAGCCGGCGGCGACATGACCAAGGTCCGCTCGCAATTCCAGCGCAAGTGGGAGGCGAACGAGGACTGCCAGAAGCGCAGATTCGACAGCGAGCAGTGCTGGGCAATGATGATCAAGCAAGAGGTCGTGACGCCGGCGAGCATCGTCGCCGACGCGCACATGACGAAGATCTTCGAGGTCAAAGCGCCGGAGAACGCGGTCACGCTGACCAGCATGTCCAGCAATAAGCCGGAACAGGGTGCGGCGCCTTAAGCGCGGAGTGCCGTATAAAGCGAGATCGCACCTGTCGGCGTCGGGATCACGACATTCGTCTTGATATCCGTGAAGCCAGCCTCCGCCATCAATGCGGGCAGGATGCCGTCGGCGTTCGGTTGCGTGTTCGCAAAGCCGTCCAATGCCTGGACTTGGCGGAACGCGAGACGCATCAGCGGCGACTTTTGTTCGCCGTAATCCGCGACATGGAATTCGCCACCCGGGCGCAGCGCCGCGAAGGCGCTCAAAATTGCCGCGCGTTTGCCCGCGGGCGGCACCTGATGCAGCACCAGACTTGAGACGACTTTGTTCGGGTGCACGCGCGCAGCCGCGGTTTCCTGCGCAAAACCCTTCGCGAAATGGACGAGGACGTCGGCGTCGCGCGCCTTTAACTCCGCCCGCGACAAGACCTCAGGATCCGGGTCGATCCCGTAGATCGAAGCGCCGGGACAGGCCTGTTTCAGCAAGATGGCCAGCGTGCCGGTGCCGCACCCGACGTCCAAAATGACGTCGCGCGGGGTTGGTGCGATTTGCTTGATGAAGGCACGGCGCCACGTACGCTCGCACGTCATGAGCGAGATGGTGGCGTCGTAGAACGGCGTCAGGCGGCGATCGCCCAAGGCCGGAACGTAAGCACGATCAAACATGACCGGTTCTCCCCAGCCGGAGTAACAACTCCGGATGTAGTGATGAACAACGTCTGATGCAACATCCTGGAATAGATGACGCAGCCGAAGTGCGTCGCGTGACTCGCATCACAAACGTAGCGAGTACTCCATTCCCGAACCGATGGATAACGTAACGGAATCGAATCCGTTGCTGCGGTTCTGCATATGCTGAACGTATGGACGCAGCGTCTTTTTGAAAGTGAAAATATTGTCAGCCAGCACAACCGCGCCGCTGCGCATTTTTGATGCAAGCATCTTTATCATCGGAACGTACACGTCTTTCCATCCGTCGAGCAGGACGAAATCGATGGGTGCGTCGATGTTGGCCAACGTTTTCATCGCGTCGCCTTCACGAATATCGACGAATTGTTGCAAGCCAGCTTCCGCGACGTTTGCGCGCGCCGCCTTAACCTTTGCGGGTTCAAGTTCGCTGCCGATAACGCGACCGTTGTTTGCACGAGCGGCTGTCGCCAGATAAATCGTCGAAATGCCAAACGAGGTGCCGAATTCGACGATCGTCTTGGCGCGAATCGCGCGCGCGGTTTGATAGAGCAGGCGGCCTTGATTGGGATCGACGGGGATGTAGGCGTTCTTCAAATAGGGTTCTGCCGCCTTGAATACGTTGCGGCCGGTGAGCATTGCGCTGAGTGCAGCAGGCGCCGCCGCCAAGAAAATCCAGCGATCGCCCTTCGCGCGTCGATGAAGATCGTTCAACGTCGCCGCAACTCTGAGATCGTCGAGGCCGAGATCGGCGTTTGTGACGGCGATATTCATCGGCTTGTCCTTCCAGTACATCTGAGGTATTGCTCATGTTATATGAGTTTTTGCTCAGATTGAATACTCGCATGAGGTGACACATGGCCAAACGAACCAAGAAGTCCGCAAACCCGCGCAAAGCGCCGGAACAGGACCGTTCGCGTGCGACGGTCGAGGCGATCCTTGAAGCGGCGGCTCACATTCTGGTCAAGCACGGGTACGGCGCGTTCACGACGAACCGGGTGGCGGAGCGCGCGGGGGTCAGCATCGGTTCGCTCTATCAGTATTTTCCCAACAAGGACGCGCTGCTTTCCGAGTTGATGCGCCGGCATGTCGCCGAGATCGAGCGCGGGGTTGAGGACATGGCGGAGCATGCGCGTACGGCGCCGCTGGCCGAGGTGATCCGCGCCGGTATTCAACAAAACGTCCGATCGCATTTGGTAGATCCGGAGCTTCATCGCGTGCTTTCGGAAGAAGTGCCGCCGCTCGGCTCGCTCGATTGGAAGGTGGCACTCAAC
>JBKJZU010000480.1:0-5964 GCA_046715015.1 Micropepsaceae bacterium | reverse complement strand
TTCGACCGCCGCACAAGGTCCGCGGCCACGGCTGACCTTCGATGCACCGGTCGAAGATGCACCGTCGATCGGGGCGAAGACCGCGAGCCGCTTGAGCGCGGTGGGCATTCGCACCGTAAAGGATCTGCTCGACGTCTCGCCCGACGGCGCGGCCGCGCAGATCAAGGTCAAGCATATCAACGCGAGCCTGATCCGCGATTGGCAAAGCCAAGCCGAACTCGCGTGCTCAATCTCGAACCTGACGAGCGCGGGCGCGCAGCTACTCGTCGCCGCAGGCGTGCGCGATGCGGACGACCTTGCGAACGCCGAGGCCGACACGCTGATCAACCTGATCGAGGAATTCGCCCTGACCTCTGACGGCCAGCGCATCCTGCGCGATGCCACGCCGCCGAAACGCGAGGACATCGACCGCTGGATCGCGGCCGCGAAGGATCAGGCGCGCAAGCGGGCGGCTTAGTTCCCCGCCTGCGTCTGAGCCGGAGGCTGTTGTGGCGGACCGGCAACGCCGCCGCCCGCGTCGTGAAGCGTCACTGCTCCGAGCGGGAATTTGCAAACCTGGCCGACATTGCACTCAACCGCCCCGATGGGATCAGGCTTGTTGTAGTCGTCCCACTCGTTGAGTTCGACGGCGAACGGCGTGTCCGGTACGCGAATGACGCCGGTCGTACAGCGGAACTTGCCTTGGCAACCCGCAAGCTCCGGATCGCGCGGGCCGAAGCACTTGCGGTATTCGGTGCCTTCACGGATGCAGATCTGCAGCTCGGGTTCCAGCATCGGCCAGTCCCAATTCTGACCGTTCTCCTTAAAACGTGAAAACTCGACGTCCATGCGCACACCGCGCCGCCATACGCCCGGCGTAAAGTCCGACGCCACCTCGACACGCACGCCGCCGGCGGGGACCTTTTGCACGTACCGTTGGTACGCCGTCGGGCCGAAATAGACCGCCGCCGCGCCTGCCGCGAAGCCGATCACGAACCAACCAAAGCCACCTTGCGCCATAGCCCTCTCCGTTTCTTATGCGCGAACAAAGCCTGCCCGCGCCCGACACTCAAGCTCTCAAGAGAAAATGGCGCGAGCGTGTCCCCGGGCAAGGGAGAGGGCGGATATGTCACTCGCCTGGCGGATGTGGCAGTGCGTCAATTGTCGTCGCACGCCGGCCAATTCTTCAGGCCGCGCTCGCCCTTTTCGTTCGTCCCGAAGCAGGTGTCGGGGAACTCGCCGGCATAGTCGCGCTGCAGCTTGATCGCCTGCTCGAAGTCGGCGCGGGCTTTGTCGAACTCGCCCTTTTTCTCAAAAGCACCGCCGCGGTCGTAATACGTGTTCGCATCGCCGGGCTGGAGGCGCAGGACCTCGTCGTAATCGGCGATCGCCTTCTCGGTTTCCCCGGTCTGCACATAAGCGTAGGCGCGTTGGGCGAAGGCCCCGACCAGGCCCGGTTCCAAGCGAATCGCCTCGCTCAGATCGACGATCGCCTTGTCGAACCGATTATAGGCGGCCTCAAAACCGCCGCGCGCAGCATGGCCGCGCGGGTCGTCCGGCTTCAGTTTGATCGCCTCGCTGGCGTCCGCGATCGCTTTGTCGAAGTCGCCCTTCTCCATGAAATAGATCGCGGCGCGGCGCAGATAGGCCTCGAAGCGGACGTCGGTGGGAAGCGTCGCGTCGGCGATCACGGCGTTGCAGGCGTCGACGCGCCGGTCCAGCGCGGCGTCGAGGTCGCTGCACAGCACGGCGTCGCGCGCGGGGTCGGCCGACGGCGCCGGTGCCGTCACCGCCAACATCAATGCTGTCGCCACGGCCAGAACGTTCATGTCTTTGCGAGTACACCAGTTCGCCGAGGCCGCCAAGAACGCAGAGCGCGAATTAAGCATCCCTCGCGCGGTACTCCGCGCGCGCAACTGTCACATCACGCTGGCGAGTGCCTTATCGATGCGGGTCAGGAGTTCGTCCCACGCGGAGTTCATCTCATTTGTCCACGCGGCGCCTAGCAACTCTGCGAACGTGTCGCGAAGGGTCGCGTAGAATCCGGCGAACACGTCGCGCGGCACACCCAGGTTCTCGTGGTTCACGATTTCGGCGCGCATCATGTTGCCGCCGTAGGTGTCGCGGTCGATGAAGTCGAGCATCGCGGTTACCGCCTCGGTCAGCATGTTGCCGCGCACGCTGGCCGTCGTGTCGCGCACGAAGAGCTTCTCCATTTCCGGATGGGCGGCGAAAACGCGGGCATAGACGTGTTGCGCCGGGTCGCCGCGCTCGGCAACCAGCTCAAGGCTTCGTGTGATTAAGGACGTATCCATAGGCGAGACGGCCCGCCGCCTTGACGCTGTGTTAGGGCCTTGTTATCAGCCCGCCATGATGCTGCCTATGTCGAAGCGCACGATGAAAACGAAGACGCCCACATCCCGGGCGGCTTTGGACATCGCGCGCGAGGCTTAAAGCGCGCGCGAGTTTCCAAGGCCCCGCCGGGATACGGATGGGGCCGAAGCACATCGGCGCCCGTCTCCGGCTGAAACACGAGAGAGATCGATGTCCGTCGCCGAACTTGCCACCCGCAACCACCGCCGCGCTTTGCCGCCTTCGCCGTCCGTCGCGGTCGTCGGTGCCACGGGCGCGGTGGGCGTCGAACTCGTGAAGTGCTTGGAGGCGCGGAAGTTTCCGCTGTCGCGGCTGAAGCTGCTCGCCTCGGCGCGGTCGGCGGGCAAGAGCATGGGCTTTCAAGGACGTGAGGTTACGATCGACGCGCTCGATGCGGTCAGCCTCGACGACGTCGACATCGCTCTGTTCTCGGCCGGCAGCTCGATTTCGAAGGACTTCGCGAAGCCCGCGCGCCGGCGTACCGTCATCGTCGACAACTCGTCCGCGTTTCGGATGGACGAAGACGTGCCGCTGGTCGTGCCGGAGATCAACGCGCGCGAAGCGTTCGCACACACAGGCATCATCGCCAATCCGAACTGCACCGCCGTCATCTCCGCGATGGCGCTCTGGCCGTTGCACCAGGTGAACCCGATCAAGCGGGTAATCGCCTCGACATATCAGGCTGCTTCGGGCGCCGGCGCGGCGGCGATGGAGGAACTCCGCGCTTCGACTGAGGCGGCACTCGCAGGCCGGGCTTATGAGCCGAAGGTGCTGCCGCACCCCTACGCGTTCAACGTCTTCAGCCACAATGACACGCTCGACGTCGAGAGCGGCTACAACGGCGAAGAAATCAAGGTTGCACGCGAGCTCAAGAAGATCATGGGCCTGCCGGACCTGCGCATCGGCATCACCTGCGTACGCGTGCCGGTGATGCGCGCCCACACGATCTCCATGAGCGTCGAATTCGAACGCCCGATGTCGCACGAGGCAGCGCGCGAAATCTTGAGCGGGGCGCCCGGGATCAAGATCGTCGACGACCGCGCCCGCAACTACTTCCCAATGCCGCGCGACGCAACCGGCAAGAACGAAGTCCTGGCCGGCCGCTTCCGCCCGGACCTCAGCGACCCGTCCGGCCGCTCGCTGATGATGCTCGTCGCAGGCGACCAACTGCTGAAGGGCGCGGCACTCAACGCAGTGCAAATCGCAGAGTTGTTGTTGAAGGCCTAGGCCTTCGCGCGAAGGTCCTCGGTGATCGTGCCATAACGCTCCGTGAACTCGTCATGCTCGTCGCGGAGCGTTTCGACAAGGGCAGCCTTGTACCACTCGCGCATGCTGGGCAGGTCGAGCAGACGTTGCGCGTAGGCTTGCGCGGGCGCATCGAGTTTCAAGCCGTAGGTCTGGATACGAAACGCGACCGGCGCATAGAACGCATCGACGTTCGTGAACCGCGCGCCTCCGAGAAACGGACCACCATGACGCGACAAACCTTCGGTCCAGAGCTCACCGACGCGGGCGATGTCTTTCGTGAGCGCCTCCGGCATCTCGTGCAGCTTTACGCGCAGACCGCAGTTCATCGAGCAGCGTTCCCGCAGCGTGCCAAACCCCGAGTGCATCTCCGCAGCGGCGGAGCGCGCCCATGCACGCACAGCGACGTCTTTCGGCCAGACGCTGTCATGGCGCTCGGCCAAGTACTCCGCGATTGAAAGCGAGTCCCACACAACCGTCTTTCCATCCACGAGCGCCGGCACCTTTCCTGTCGGCGAGAACGCACGGAAGTTCGAATAGCTTCCACCCGGCGTGAACGCCTGGAACCGCTCCTCGAACGGAATCCCAAGCTCACGCATCAACACCCAAGGCCGCAGCGACCAGGAGGAGTAGTTCTTGTTGGCGATGTAGAGTTGGTACATGTCGTTCTTCCCGATTTTGGCGAAATCTAGATGTTCGTCGTCGCATAACTGTCTGGCCCCAGCGGCAACCACTCTGGAAACCGTCGCTTGGCCAACCAATACGGCTTCCAGCACGCCATCCACAAGGCTCGATCGATCGGGATACGCCTGCGGTTCAATTCCGCGGGATCGAAGCGTTCGATCTCTTGAGCGACAAGCCACGCACGCGCGGCTATCCAAACCTCAAGCGGCGCAGCCTTGTTACTCTTCGCCTTGAGTTGCGCGACGTAAGGCAACGGACCATCCCATGGCAACGCAAGCTCAAGAGTCGCAACAGGTATGCCATTTTGCTGCACGCTCCAGAGCCGGATCTGATTGTTCAACACACGATTGGAATATCCGCCGACGCAGTTCCTCATGAGGACACCTTCAGCCTTGATGGCATCGAGCGTGTCCAAAGGTGAGAACTCAAAGCCCGAAAACTGCCCAGGCGCGAGCCACGAATTTCCGACACGATCACCTCCAGCCTTGAGCTGAAACACCAACCGCTCCAACCACCGTGACGCGGCGTCGCGAGCCGCATCGTACTTCATGGCGATGGACCAAGCGGCGCTACCGGGTCCCAAGCTCGTGTGTCTCGAATACCAAGCCCACACGCACACCCGCCTTAAACGTCCAAGCTCGGTGCGCCGGTCTTTTGCTTCGCGTGCGATCCAGATCGACACGGCAGCGTCACCCCATATTGCTGCGTTCGCGACGGCTGCCAGCCAAGTCTGAACGCGTTTCGGGGAGCGCGGAATGTAATTCGCGATCTGACGGTTGAAAAACTCGTCATCGGGTAGAACCGGGAGGGGCGCCGCAAATCCCTCCGGCACAACGCGCCGCAACCAACGAGGCACGCCCGAAATCGTGCTGAGCTCGCGCAGCGGTGCCCCATCTATGACGCGGCTGATAGCGCGTGCGGGGTCGAAGCCTGCGCGCGGAACCGCGAGAGCGAAGAGAAGCGCCGGAAAGCTCAGCGCCAAGTCGGCGAGGCGCGGGTGACGGTCGGCCAGCGCCCGCACGCGCGGTTGCACGAGCAGCTGAAACCGCGCGAGCCGCCGCTCGAGTTGAGCCGAACGCGCAGGCACCGGCGCGCTCGCACGCGCATCCGCGTGCAAAGACGAAAAAGACATGTGAATCCGTCGAACCGCGCTTTCGCACGACCGTTTCAAATGGTGTTGTTCCAAGTCATGAATCTGCGCCCGCTCAAGCAGACGCGGCGATTAGATATCGCGGAGACATTCCGGAAGGCGCTTCACAAACATGGCTGCCTCCCTTGAGGCTCAAGTTGACGGAATGCGCCGTTTACACGAACGAGAATGCACACGCAACGGCGGCACGCGGTCGCGGACTTTGCGGCAAGCGCACGGCTGTCCTAACTTGGGGTCCACATGCGCCCGCAGATTCTTTTCCCCCTCTTTGCCGACGTCACGACGCTGCAGGGCATCGGTCCGCGCTTTGCGAAGCTGATCGGCAAACTCGCGGGGCCACGTCTCGTCGATCTCATCTGGCACAAGCCCGTGTCGATCAACGACTGGCGCGCACAATCGACGGTCCGCGACGCGCCGCCGGGCGCGATCGTGACGCTCAAACTCTTGATCGGCGAGCACAAGCCGGGCCGCCTGAAGAGCCATCCCTACAAGATCCGCGCGAGCGATGAGACCGGCTTCATCGACCTCGTCTT
>JBKJZU010000479.1:0-3574 GCA_046715015.1 Micropepsaceae bacterium | reverse complement strand
ACGTGCCCGATCTGCGCCGCAAACTCGCGCTCGATTTCGTCATCGTGAACGGCGAGAACGCCGCCGGCGGCTTCGGCATCAACGACGAAATCTGCGGCGCGCTGTTCGCGTCCGGCGTCGACTGCATCACGACCGGCAATCACGCGTTCGATCAGCGCGATAAGATCGACGTCTACGACAACGAGCGCCGCCTGCTGCGCCCGGTCAACTACCCGCAAGGTGTCCCCGGCCGCGGCACGGGCTTGTACGAAACCAAAGCCGGCAAGCGCGTGCTCGTGATCAACGCCATGGGCCGCGTCTTCATGGAGGCGCTGGACGACCCGTTCGCCGCCGTCGACCGCGAACTCGAAGCCTGCAAACTCGGCTGGGGCTGCGACGTCGCCGTCGTCGACATCCACGCCGAGGCGACGTCGGAGAAGATGGCGATGGGCCATTTCTGCGACGCCAGAGCGAGCCTCGTCATCGGCACGCACAGCCACGTGCCGACCGCGGATGCGCAAATCCTGCACGGCGGCACGGCGTACCAAACCGACGCCGGCGCCTGCGCCGACTACGACAGCGTCATCGGCATGGAAAAGACTGAGCCGTTGCAGCGCTTCACCCGCAAACTCTCGACCGGCCGCATGACCCCGGCCCAAGGCCCCGCAACGGTCTGCGGCGTCTTCCTCGAAACCGACGACAACACCGGTCTCGCCAAGCGCATCGAACCCGTGCGCCTCGGCGGCCGCTTGAAACAGACGATACCGGGCGATCTGCCCCCTTGATCGAAGCCTGGGGCTTGCGCTTTATCACCGCCCGAAAAATCCGCGAGACGAAAAAGCATGGCCGGCCATAGTCAGTTCAAGAACATCATGTTCCGCAAGGGCGCGCAGGATGCGAAGCGCTCGAAGCTGTTTTCCAAACTCGCGCGCGAAATCACGATCGCAGCCAAAGGCGGCCTGCCGGATCCGGACAAGAACGCGAAACTGCGCGCGGCCATCATTTCGGCGCGCAAGGAAAGCATGCCGAGGGACAACATCGAACGCGCGATCAAAAAGGCCTCAGGGCCGGACTTGGACAACTTCGAAGAGGTCCGCTACGAGGGCCGCGGCCCGGGCGGCGTCGCCATCATCGTCGAGGCGTTGACCGACAACCGCAACCGCACCGCGGGCGACGTGCGCTCGCTGTTCACGAAATACGGTGGCCAAGCCGGTGAAACCGTCGCCTACATGTTCGACCGCCTGGGCCAAATCCAATACCCGGCAAGCGTGGCGAACGCGGAGGCGATGCTCGACGCCGCGATCGAAGCCGGCGCCGACGACTGTCAGACGTCCGACCAAACGCATGACCTCTTCTGCAAGCCGGAAGACCTGAACGAAGTCGCCCGCGCGCTTGAGAAAAAGTACGGCCCGCCGTCGCTGGCGAAATTCGTCTGGCGTCCGCAGACCGGCGTCCCCGTCGAAGGCGAAACGGCAGAAGCGCTGGTCAAGCTGCTCGACGCCCTCGACGACCATGACGACATCCAAACCGTCTACGCCAACTTCGAAATGTCCGACGCCACGATGGCGAAACTGACGGCGTGACCGGCGGGACCGCGAAGCCCTCGCGCTGGATCTGGTTCTATGAGCGCATCTGGCTCACCGGCGCGCCCGACGATTGGCGAATCCTGGCCGCAGTCTCGGCACTGAATTTCCTGCTCGCCGGCCTCTTTGTCTACCTTCTGGCCCAAGGCGAAGCGAACGGCCTGCCACAACGTGCAAATCTTCGCGAACTGCAAGGCGCGGTCAAAACCGTCACCAAGAACAAATACGACGTCGAGTTCCAACTCGCGCCTTGGAAACCGGTGTTCGAGTACCCGTCCAAGGCCAGGGCTCTCGTCCACGTCGCGGCCGCACTACGCGAGGGCGGCGACGCGAAGGTCCTCGTCGACGCCACGAAATTCGTCGATGACGAAAGCGCGAGCGCAACGATTTTCGCGCTCACGCTGAACGGCAAGGTCGTCCGCAGCTTCGACGACGTCGACAAGGCCTGGCGCGCGGACAATCGCAATGCCATGTGGCTGGTCGGTGCGTTCGTGCCGATCGCCCTCGCGCTCGCAGCCACCGCACTCTACGAATACCGCCGCCGACGCGCCGGCTGATGACCGCGGGTGCGGCGCCGGCGCAACACTTGGCCGCCGTCGCTTCGCCCGGCACACCTCGTTAATGCCTGATTAACCGCGTGACCATACCCCTCGATGCGACATCGAGGAGTTTGAAGCCATGAGACGCGCATACGCGGCGGCCCTGTCGTCGGCAACGATTTTGATGACCGCGGCAACAGCCATCGCCGCGCAAGGCGACTGGTACGTGCGCGGCGAGGGCGGCTACGTCTTCGGCGGCGACACGTTCGACGGCGACATCTTCGTGCCGGGCGATCACGACGCGAGCACCGATGGCGGTTGGCGCGCCGCCGTGGCGGCGGGATATCTGGTGGAATCCGATCTTCGCGTCGAAGTCGAGGTCGCCTACTCGGATCGCGACACCGATGATGGCCAGTTGTTCGGCAGCGCCTTGCCGACGGTGAGCGGTTCGATCAGCGCCCTGATGGTTACGGCCAATCTCGTTTGGGACATTCCGCACAAGCTGTTCGGCGCGCAGCCGTTTGTCGGCGCCGGCGTGGGTATGCTCCACGTTGACGCCGACTACACGTCGTTCGACGCGGCGACGATTACGATCGACGACACGGATAGCGAAGCTGTCGGAAAGGTCTTCGCAGGCGTTGCTTACCCGATCGGCAACAACCTCGAGGCGACGTTCACCTACCAATACGCAGGTTCGTTCAACGATCTAGACTTCCCGGCGGGCCCCGCATTGGCGCCGACGCTAGGAATCTTCCGCACGGACTACGACGAGCACAGCCTGTCGCTGGGCATCCGGTTCACGATGTAGGCCGCACGCAGAGACTTCAGAACCGAAAGGGCGCGCCGGTGAGCGCGCCCTTTGCGTTTGTGAGCGCTACCGACACTGACCGCGCGTGACTCCCAATCGTTCCGAAGCGAGCGCCTGTTCACGTCAACGCACCCGCGAACACACGAAGTCGAGCAGCTGCTCGCCCATCGTGCCGGGGATGACCTTCACGCCCTTCGACCGCCAGTCGCTTTCGTATTTCATCGAGTACGACGAATAGGAAATCCGCTTTGCGCAATCGACCGCGGCCTGGCGCGGCGTGTTCGGGCCGTCTTCGTCGTCGTGATACTTTTCCTTCTCCAGGAACGTGACCAGCCCATCGCTTTCCTTAGTGATGCTGTCCACATCGATCAGCGTCGTGTGACGGGTGTCTTGCCAATCCTCAGCCCGCGCGCCGTCGGCGGCGAAAACCACGAACAAAAAGGCAAGCGCGATACGTGTTGATGTCATAGCAGCGTCTCCCGGCAGCGTGACGGCTACTCCGCCGTCACCGTTCCCTTATCGATGTTCACGCGCACGCGCGCCACGCCTTTGCGGCTGCTGAGACCGTCGACATAGAGTTGGTACGGAAACTCGATCAGCAAGCCGCGCCCCGCGTCATAGCGCGTGCGCAGGCGCTGAAAGTCGATTCCGACGAAACCCAAGCC
>JBKJZU010000478.1:0-4376 GCA_046715015.1 Micropepsaceae bacterium | reverse complement strand
GGCTACAACAACCCCGCCTTCGACGCGTTGATGACCCAGGCCGAGAACGAGAAGGACGCCGTCGCGCGCGGCACGCTGCTGGGCCAAGCAGCGGGCATGCTAATCAACGATGTCGCCGTTGCACCGTCGTTCTACCAATTCATCAGGCCGCTGGTCAGGTCGCGAGTGCGCAATTGGGAAGAATCCGTGCGCGGCGTGAACCGCACGCGCTGGCTCGACATCACCGAGAAATCGGGCGAGACCGCGAGTGGCGACGGGCAGACGTCGGAAGGCGGGTTCTGGTCGTGGCTTGGTTCATGGTTCAGCTACGACGCCTGGCAGAAGTGGTGGAATTCTTAAGCGAAGAAAAAGCGCCGGGGCGGTGATCGCTCCGGCGCTTCGACTGCAAGAATTTATCTTCGCTTAGTTCGCGGGTGTGGGAGCCGGCGCCACGCTGTCGATGAAGCAGACTTGGCCGAAGCGGAACACCAACGCATCGTCCCGATCGAAGCATTCACCGGCGCTGTAGAGCCGCACCGTGTAGGGATTGTCCATCTGCTCCAACGCGCGGCAGGGGCCGCGCAACGTGACCACGAATTTGTTTTTCCCGAATTTCGTATCGGCGATGTAGGTGCGGTCGTCCACCTTCGTCAGACCGCCCATATCGCGGAATTTCAGACACGCTTGCGGCGACGCCGTCGCCTCATTGCCCGTGGTGCCGAAGGCAGCTACGCCGCCCGCTGCCAACAAACCCACCAATAAAACCGCAGAACGCATGGTAGCCTCCTTTTTGAAATCGGATGACCGTCCAGATAAACCTACTGCAACGGCCACGCGGCGAACATGGAAACTCGCAAAATTGTGAACGCCCCGAACGCGGTCTTCTAACCAATTCGCGGTCCTCGTATGAACGGCAAATGAACGGTGCCCCTTTGAATCCACAGCAGGCCTTCGCGGAAGCCGAGGCGCTTGAAGCCCGGGGCGACCTTGCCGGGGCTGAGGCCGGCTATCGCCGATTGCTCGCCGCGCTGCCGGGACAGCCGGTTTTGCTGGCGCGCCTTGCTCTGGTGCGCAAGGCGGTCGGGGCGTTCAGCGAAGCGGAAAGCTTGTTGCGGCGTGCGATTGCGGCGGCGCCGCAAGAAGCTGCGTTCCATAACAATTTGGGCAATGTCCTGCGGAACCTCGGGCGGTTCGACGACGCCGAGGCGAGCTATCGCAAGGCGTTGGCGCTGCAACCGATCTACGGCGAGGCTGCGTACAATCTGGGTGTCGTCCTGGAGGACCTGAAGCGGAGCGAGGAAGCGCTCAACGCGTATCGCGGTGCGCTGGAACTTGGACACAGCAAAGCGGCCGTGCGGGTTCGCATGGGCGCCGTCATGATGCAGCAAGGCCAGGCCGAGAATGCGTTGACCGAAATCGACGCCGCCATCGCCGCAGAACCGCAGTCGTTCGATGCGCACTACTATCGCGGCTTGGCGCTGGCACAGGTGGAGCGTTTCGAAGACGCGATCGCGGCCCTGCAACGAGCGGCGGCGTTGCGGCCCGAAAGCATCGAAGCGTTGCATGCGTTGGCGAACAATCTTCGCGCGATGGACCGGCACCAAGACGCGCTCGACGTCTATTGGCGGATGATCGATCTGCAGCCGCTGGACGTGGCGACGCACAACAACTTGAACCAACTTGCCTGGGCAATGGGGCGCCGGGATGTGTTCTTGACCTCGTTCGCCACGGCACGCGATCGGCGGGGCGACGACCCCGTCCTTATGGTCGCGGAGGCGCAACTCAGACTGCAGCGCAACGACGTCGACGGCGCGGAACCGCTGTTGCGCAAGGCGTTGCAGACGGCACCGGAGCGCGCGGATGCAAACAGCCTGCTTGGACGTTTGCTGGCACGGCGCGGCGCCTTTGGCGAGAGTTACGAACGCTTTGCACATGCGGTCAAAAGCGACCCGGCGGTCGGCGTCTATCGCAACGAGTTCGGTTATGCGCTGTTGCAAGGCAACGAAGCGCGCGAGGCGCTGGCGCAGTTCGAGGCGGCACGTCAGATCAATCGCGACGATCAGTTGGCGCTTGGCGGTTTGGGCCTGGCCTACCGCGCGCTCGGCGACAGCCGCTATCGCGACCTGATGGACATCGAGCGGTTCGTGCGCGTTTATCCGCTTCGTGTGCCGGCCGGATTTACCGATGCGCGCGCCTTCAACAACGCGCTGGCTGAAGACTTGATCAAGCTTCACACGACGACAGCAGAGCCGCTTGATCAGACGCTTCGCGGCGGAACGCAGACGCCCGGCTTGTTGTTCTTGCGCCGCCTGAAGGCCATCGAACAGGTGCGCGAGCAGATCGCCGAAGCAGTCGCGGACTACGTGGCGGCGATGCCCGCGCACGCGGATCATCCGCTGTTGTCGCGCAAGCAAGACGATTGGGGCTTCACGCATTCTTGGTCGTGCAAGCTTCGCTCCAGCGGGTTTCATACCAACCACGTGCATCCGATGGGGTGGATCAGTTCGGCTTACTATGTGAGCTTGCCGGATGCGCTTTCCGATCAGCAGAAGCGGCAAGGCTGGCTCAAGTTCGGCGAGTCGCATTTGGGCCTGGGCGGCGACGACCAGCCTGAGCATTTCGTGAAACCCGAGGTCGGGCACCTCGTGTTGTTTCCTTCTTATTTCTGGCACGGGACGGTGCCGTTCGAGTCGGCGTTGGACCGGTTGACGATCGCGTTCGATGTCGTGCCTGGACGCGTCGATCCACGGACGATCATGGCGGGACCTTACTGAGATGAGCGCCAATGCGACCGCCGCCGGCGAAGAAATGCTTCAACGGCTTGCAAGTTCAAGCGACATCGGCGTGCAGTCATTCGACCTCGTGCGCGACTGGGCGCTGTTGGTCGAACTCGGTGCCGCGACGTACCGCAGCGCGAGCTTTTTGGACGAGCGCATGCTCAAGCCGAGCATGAAGGGTGCGTGGGTCGAGCTTGGGCGCGTCGTCGAGGCGGCGCATGGCATCAAGTTTCAGCATCCGCTGCACTTCATCTTCCATACGGGGCACGTGGGATCGACGCTGGTCAGCCGCTTGCTCGACGAGACAGGTGGCGTGTTTCCGCTGCGGGAACCGTCAGCGCTGCGGCAATTGGCGCAGACGCATGACACGCTGGGCCGCGTCGATTCGCTCATCGACGCACGTGGGTTCGGTATTTTGCTGACCGCCTTCCTCAAGCTTTGGGGGCGCGGCGACGGTGTGGCGAAAGCGGTTGTGGTGAAAGCGACGAGCAATGTCGGGCGCATGGCGCCTACCCTGCTCGCAGCGCAACCCTCCGCGCGGGCGATCTACCTGAACCTGCGGGCCGAGCCCTATATCGTGGCACTTCTTAGCGGGGCGAACGCCTTCATCGATTTGCGCGGGCACGGGCCGGAGCGGTTTCGACGGCTGGGAGAGTACGGTGTCGCGGAACTGCCGCCGCTACATCAACATTCGCGCGGCGAATTGGCGGCGGCGAGTTGGCTTGTCGAGACGTGGAGTCAGCAGAAGGCACTTGATGCCGGCGGACCGCGCATGATCGCCGTCGATTTCGATGTGCTGCTCCGCGACATCGCGGGCGAGATCGGGCGGATCGTGAAGCATCTCGGCTTGCCGCATACGGCCACCTACCTTGCCAACGTGGGCCAGAGCCCCGTGCTGACGCGGTATGCGAAAGCGCCCGAGCAAGCGTACTCGCCGACGCTACGGGTACAAGTTCTCGCCGAAGCGCGAACGCGGGAGGCGGAGGAAATCCGCAAGGGTCTGACGTGGTTGGATCGCATGGCGGCGGCGAATGCGTCTGTGGCCGCGGTCCGTGCGCGCGCCGAGCTTTAGGGCTTTGCCCACATCCGCATGAGGTTTTGGCGCACGATGTCGAGGCGCACGCGGTTTTCCCATTTCATCGTGAGCCCTTCGAGGGCGGCGATTTCGTTCAGCTCGTAGACCTGCAAACGCTGATGCGGGTCGACGATCAGGCTCTCGATGAACGTGATCGCGACGAGGCGCTGGCCTGAGCGCACGGGCGTCACCTCGTGCAGCATCGTTGAGGGATAGACGATCACGTCGCCCGGTTCGCCCTTGAATGTCAGCGTGCGTGTGCCCGCGGCGATCGAGAGTTCGCCGCCTTCGTAGGTCGAGGGCGCGCTAATGAAGATCGTGCAGGAGATATCCGACCGCAGGCGCGCGTTCGGGATGTTGATGATGGCCGAGTCGGCGTGCGCGCCGTACTTCATGCCGGCTTCATAGCGGCTCAAAAGCGGTGGGGCGATACGCTTCGGCATCGCAAAATTCAGGAACTCTTCCGAGCGGCCGATCGCCGCCTGCAAGACTTGCACCGATTCCGCGTATTTCGGATCGGCGTAGTCTGCCTGCAGGTTTTGCTT
>JBKJZU010000477.1:0-3414 GCA_046715015.1 Micropepsaceae bacterium | reverse complement strand
GTGACGAAAGACGAATGCAACCGGCCCGACACGACGTATGAGGCCTTGGCCTCGCTGAAACCCGTGAAAGGCGGCGACAAGTTCGTCACGGCGGGGAACGCTAGCCAACTCTCGGATGGCGCCTCGGCCGCGGTTCTGATGGAAGCGAAGGAAGCCGCGAAGCGCAATTTGAAACCGCTCGGCATTTTCAAAGGCTTTGCCGTCGCGGGCTGTGAGCCCGACGAAATGGGCATCGGCCCCGTCTTCGCCGTGCCGCGTCTGCTGCAACGTCATGGCCTGAAGGTCAAGGACATCGATTTGTGGGAATTGAACGAGGCGTTCGCGAGCCAGGTGATCTACTGCATGGATCGCCTCGACATTCCGCACGAACAGCTAAACGTCAACGGCGGCTCGATCTCGATCGGCCACCCCTTCGGCATGACCGGCGCCCGTCTCGTCGGTCACGCGCTGATCGAAGGACGCCGCCGCAAAGCCAAGAACGTGGTTGTCACCATGTGCATCGGCGGCGGCATGGGCGCGGCCGGTCTGTTTGAGGTCGTGCACTGATGAAGCGGATTGCTGTTGTTCTCGCCGCGCTCGCGCTGAGCGCGTGCCAAGAAATGTTGTTGGACAAACCCTATCAGCCGGCGCCGGTTCACTACGGTCCGACGACTGAGCGCCAAGTGGAGGCCGCGTCGCAACGTTTCGCGTCGCTGATGGCGGCCCAAGACGCCGGGGCGATCGCAAACGCCTATTCGCCGGACGGCGTGTGGGAACGCCAAAGCGGTCCGCTGCGCGGCCGCGACGCCATTCGCGCCGCGCTTGAGTCGACCACGGGCGTGCGTGTGCTGTCGTTCGGCATGCGGACGGAATACATCACCTACAACGGCCCCGCCGTCATCCACACCGGCGAGTTCACCCAGTCCGCGCAGCTGCCGAACGGCAAGACGGCGACGAACACCGGCAAGTTCGAAGCGACATGGATCCGCGGTCCGCGCGGCGAGTGGTGGATTCACCGGATGTCGTTCCGGCCGAAATAGTGGCCTACACGATCGGGTTGGGCAGCGTGGCGGACGCCGCGCGCCTGCGCCAGATCGAGCGCGCGGCCGGTGCGCGTTTTCGCGAAATCGGCATGGGCGACATCGCCGACGGCGATCCGACACCGGTTGAAATCTTGGAAGATCGCGCGCTGAACCGCCGGCTCTTGGTCGTACGCGATGAGACGGGGCTCGCTGTCGGCTTCTTGATTTGGTCGCCGAAGGACGCCGCCGCGTACATCGAAGAAGTCTCCGTCCATCCCGATCATGCCGGTCGAAAACTCGCGGCTCGCTTGATCGATCGGCTCTCAGACGAAGTCCGCGGTCGTTTCGCGAATGTGTCGTTGGCGACGTTTCGTGACGTCCCGTGGAATGCGCCTTACTACGCAAGATTGGGTTTCGCCGAATGTGATCGCACGGCGCTTGGACCCGAACACGACGAAGCCTGGCGTCACCAGGCGGAGTATCTCGATATGTCACGCCGCTTATTCATGTGCCGACCGATCGGGGAATCCGATAGATGAAGGAGAGCGCCAATGCCAAAAGCCTATTGGATCGCACGCGTCGACGTTCATGATCCTGAGGGTTACAAGGCCTACATCGCGGCGAACGCCGTCGCGCTTAAGAAATACGGTGCGAAGTTTCTCGTGCGAGGTGGCCGCTTCGAATGTCCAGAGGGCGGACACCGCGCGCGCAACGTCGTTCTCGAGTTTCCGAACTATCAGGCCGCCGTCGACTGCTGGTATTCGCCCGAGTACCAAGCGGCCATTCCGCATCGCACGCCGCACGCGCAGGGCGACTTTTTGATCGTCGAAGGCTACGACGGCGCGCAGCCTTAGGGATGCAGAGGCTCTGCACAAAGCTACCCCTTGACATTATTTCGGTCTTTGCCTAAATAACGAAATATGAACGAAGTCTTCGAGGCGCTGGCCCATCCCATTCGGCGGGAGATCCTGAAGCTGCTGCGCAAGCGCGCCATGTCGGCGGGTGAATTGGCGGAGCACTTCACGATCGCAAAACCCACGCTCTCAGGTCACTTCGGGGTCTTGAAGAACGCCGACCTGGTGACGACGGAACGCCAGGGCACGACGATCATGTATCGGCTCAATTTGTCCGTCATGGAAGAAGCGCTTGCCGCGTTCATGGCCTTGGCTGGCGCAAAGGGGAAGGAGCACTAGAATGCGCGAACTCAAAATGAAGATCTTGAGCGCCATCTCCATTGCAGCAATGGTCGCTGCAAGCGTGTGGGCTTGGTCCGCAGCACCGCAAATTACAGAGATAGCCGTACACTGGAACCTGAGCGGTGAGGCGGTCGCGTTCCGCTCCAAAGAAGTCGCGCTGAGCTTGGCACCGGTGACCGCGGCGCTCCTCAGTGTTGCCTTGGCGTTCGCGATCGGATCGGCGCCGGCAGGCGACCAATGGGCGAAGAGGGTGCGCGCGGCATGGTTCGCCGCGTTGCTCGCAGCGGCGCTAGTTCATGTATTCATCGTCTTGGCGGCTGCGGGTATGGTGACAAAATTCGGCAACTACACTGCCCTTCCTCCAGCAGTTTTTGCCGGCGTTGCCGGTAACTACATGGCGAAAGGCGGGCGGGCGTGGCAGCGGCGCGCTGGACGGTTCCTCGTTGCGACGAGTTTCGCGACCTTCGCCACTTGGCTGCTCGTCCCCGGTCCTGCTGCGGAATTCGTTGTGGTCATCGGCGCTTTGGTCGGATTCCTCGTGAGTTCGTTGTTGGGCGATCGCGCGAACGGCACCGCATCGAGCAATGGCGCTTGACCGGGAAACCCATGGATAGAGGACAAGTGTTATGAATCTGCGTCCGATGCTCATCGTCAACGGCGTGCTGATCACTGGTATGGCGGCGCTCTCGATCTGGGGTTGGCAAGCCATTCCCGACGGCGCGCAACTGCCCATCCACTACGACTTTGAAGGCAACCCGGATCGTCTCGCGGGAAAGACCGAGGCCTTGATCGTGATGCCCGCAATCGCGCTTGCGATCACGGCATTGCTTTGGGTGATCCCGTATTTCGATCCGCGTCGCGCGAACATCGAGGCGAGCGCGAAGTTCTGGAACGCGGCGGCCATCGTGGCCGTCGGCCTTCTCGCCTACGTTCATTTGTTGCATGTGCTGAACGGCGTCGGCAACAAAATCGACGTCGCCAGTGCGCTCGTCCCCGCCATGTGCGTCGCCTTCATGGCTCTCGGCAACTACCTGGGCAAAACCCGCTCGAACTGGTTCGGCGGCGTGCGCACACCCTGGTCGCTGTCGAGCGAATACTCCTGGGAAAGAACGCACCGTTGGACCGGGCGAATGATGGTTGCCTCCGGCATCGTGGGCTTGATCGCCTGGTTTGTGGTCGGAGCAAAGTCGGCCGTGCTGGTGCTGATCGGCCTGATC
>JBKJZU010000476.1:0-3951 GCA_046715015.1 Micropepsaceae bacterium | reverse complement strand
TTTGTCGGCAGCGCAGGTGTCGGCCAAAACGGTGCAGGCAGAATTTGCGCGCCGACGTCTATCAAAGCCACCCGCGACGGCTCGGGCTCGCGCAGCGCGAACACCGCCTTGGCGCCTTCCGCCTTCGCAGCAAGCGCAATGGCTTTCAGCGCCGGCAAGTGGCCCAAGCCCTCGCCAAGCTCCCATGCGAACAAAATCGTCTTGCCGTTCAGGCCCACGCCACGAGTCTCAAGCCGCCGCCTTGTTTAGGCGCTTGCAAATCCCGAGGCCAAGAAAAAAGGCGCGGCCAAAAAAAAGGGGGCGCGGATCGCTCCGCGCCCATGAAGTTTGAGGGGCATGCACGGCGAATCAGCACCCGTATTGGGTGCACAGTCTTTGCTGCTCTTGCTGCACCGTCTGGAACAGCTGCAGCAACGCAGAATCCGGATCGTATTTGCGATGACGGTCGATGAGGCTGGCGTCGTCGCCGAAGTAATAGGTCATTCCGCCCATCACGCTCTGGTAGTCGTCTTCGCCCCAAGCACCGCGCGCATTGAACGCGAGGCCGGGCAACGCGGCGAAGCCGGGTTGCCACTCGGTGGCTGCGGTCAGGGTTTTGCGCTCCTGCTCGTCGATCGTGCCGCCGACCGAGAGCGAGAAGTTCTTCGTGACGTACCAGCGCAGGTCCAAGCCCCCGAACGCGCCGTCGCCGAGCGCGGAGGAGAACTGATAGCCGGCATTCGCCGAGATCGTGATCGCGGAGAGATAGAACTCCGCTTCCGCACCGACGCGCGCGATGTCGATGTTGAAGTCGCCCATCTCCGCATAGCCGCCGAACACGCCGAGCAGGTAGGCGTCCGGATTGCGCGTGAACAAATGGCCGCCGGCGCCATAGAACTCGTGACCGTTGATCGCGCCGCCACCACCCTCGAAAGCAACGCCGAAGCGCTCGCCGAGCGGTGCCGTGAACTGGCCCTGCACGTTCCACGCATAGTCGTCGATGACTTCGCCGAACTGGCCGCTGAGTTTCAGGTTCGGGGCGGCGACCGCGGGATCGTCCGCGCGCGCAGCGCCTGTGGCGCCAAGCCCAAACAAGGCCGCGACCGTCACCGGTTTCCAATACCGCTTCACGAAGCGGGCGAGGCCCGTCTCTGTGCGCACGACCGAATGCTGGTCGACGGCAACGAGGCTCGTGGCCGGCAAGCCGAAGCCGACCCGCACTGCCGGCGCCTCTTGCGCACCAAACGCACTGGTGATTGCCGCGATGACCGCCCGCTCGATCAGCGCAAGTTCGGCGACCTTCACCTTGTCGCCCGCAATCACGCGCGACGGCTCAAGCGTCACGTAATAGGTGCGCAGATGCGGCGCATAAAACAGCCCACGCAGCTTTTCGCCCAGCGAGCCGCGAACGGCGTGGCTGGCCTCGACCAGGGCCTTGGCCCGCGTCAGGGATTGCGTGGGATCGTAAGCGATTTCGCCGGGCGCGAGCTTCTCAACCAGGGCTTCCAAGCTGCGCGGCGACATCAATGCTGATGTGGCGTGGAAGCGAACTGTCGCGTGATCGACACCAATATTCGTTAAGGCATTGATAATGGTGGACTTCAACTGCCGCCGTCCAGGCGCAGTAGAAACGTGCACAACGAGCTGTTTCGCCTGGCGACGTTCAATCCACGTCGCCGCGAAAACCGGTCCTGCGACCGAGCGCAGTGCCTCAGCGACCGCATGCGCGGTCGCCTGCATTGATCCCGTGCTCACGAAACCCCCAACTGGCCTTTGAGCCACCCTCTAAGCGAACAATACTGAACCGGTTCGTGTTGGATACAAGAATTAGGCGAATCACCCGCCCAAAGCTCCCGCGAATCAGAGTTTAGGTTATCGCTGTGTCAGGATGAGCACAGTTCAAGTACAGGAAGACACAGTTGCTGGTTGAGTCGGAATGCATGGGCCAATCAGCATTCGGTGACACGATGGAGCGCGCTACCGGCGCTGCGATCGACGGAAAGCTTGGAGATTGTGCGGGTCGCCTGACCGCCTGGTGCGCGCGCGACTTCGCCTAATGGGAGAAGGGGGAGGTCACGACAGCTTCCAAGATCGGTCGGTAATTTATCTTGACAACCAATGGTTGGATTAACGAGCGACTCACTGCGCGCTATCCGTGCAGTTTTCGACCGCGGGTGAGTCCTGCCACCTTGGCTAACGCGTTACGTGTATCCGTTCGCATCCACAGTTGACCGCAGATGACACACCCCGGCCTGCGCTATGACTGCGGTCACTTGAGGGATGCCCCATGATCGACCGCCGCAAGAACAGCCGCGCCGTCAAAAGCCCGCACGGGACTGAGATCAGCGCCAAAAGCTGGCTCACCGAAGCGCCCCTTCGCATGCTGATGAACAACCTCGATCCCGATGTGGCGGAGAACCCGGACGAGCTCGTGGTTTACGGCGGCATCGGCCGCGCCGCCCGGGACTGGGCCTCGTTCGATGCGATCGTGAGCGCGCTTCGGCGTCTTGAAGCAGACCAAACGCTGCTCGTCCAATCCGGCAAGCCCGTCGGTGTCTTCCGCACGCACACCGACGCGCCGCGTGTGCTGATTGCAAACTCGAACCTTGTGCCGCATTGGGCCACTTGGGCCCACTTCAACGAGCTCGATCGCAAGGGCCTGATGATGTACGGCCAGATGACGGCGGGCTCGTGGATCTACATCGGCAGCCAAGGCATCGTTCAAGGCACGTACGAGACATTCGTCGAAGCCGGCCGCAAGCACCACAGCGGCGATCTCGCCGGTAAGTGGATCCTGACCGCGGGGTTGGGCGGCATGGGCGGCGCGCAGACGTTGGCCGGCACGATGGCCGGTGCCTCGGTGCTCGCCGTCGAAGTCCGCCAAAGCCGCATCGAGAAGCGTCTGGAAACGAAATACCTCGACACCTGGACGCAGTCGCTCGACGAAGCCTTGGCGATGATCAAGAAGTCCTGCGCCGAGAAAAAGCCGCTCTCCGTCGGCCTGCTTGGCAACGCGGCCGAGATCTATCCCGAACTCGTCAAGCGCGGCGTGAAGCCTGACCTCGTCACAGACCAGACCTCGGCGCACGACGTCCTCAACGGCTATTGCCCGAAGGGTTGGACCGTCGCCGACTGGGAAGACCGCATTCGCACCGACCCGAAGGGAGTCGAGCGCGCCGCGCGCGCCTCGATCAAGGAACACGTCGAAGCGATGCTGGCGTTTTCCAAGCGCGGCATCGCGACGTTCGACTACGGCAACAACATCCGCCAGGTCGCCAAGGAAGAGGGCGTGGCGAATGCGTTCGACTTCCCAGGCTTCGTGCCGGCCTACATCCGTCCGCTGTTCTGCCGCGGCGTCGGCCCGTTCCGCTGGGCGGCGTTGTCCGGCGATCCGGAAGACATCGCCAAGACCGATGCGAAAGTGCGCGAGTTGATGCCGCGCGACCGCCATTTGCACAATTGGCTCGACATGGCCGCCAAGCGCATCAAGTTCCAAGGTCTACCCGCGCGCATCTGTTGGGTGGGCCTCGGCGACCGTCATCGCTTGGGGCTGGCCTTCAACGAGATGGTGGCCTCGGGCGAACTCAAGGCCCCGATCGTCATCGGCCGCGACCATCTGGACTCACGCTCCGTCGCAAGCCCGAACCGCGAGACGGAAGCGATGTAGGACCGCACCGACGCCGTCTCGGACTGGCCGCTGCAGAACGCGCTTCTAAACTGCGCCAGTGGCGCGACCTGGGTCTCGTTCCATCACGGCGGTGGCGTCGGCATGGGCTTCTCGCAGCATGCCGGCATGGTCGTCGTCTGCGACGGCACGAAGGAAGCCGCCAAGCGCATCGAACGCGTCCTCTGGAACGATCCCGCGACCGGCGTCATGCGCCACGCCGACGCGGGCTACGAAGACGCAGTCGCCTGCGCGAAAGAACACAAATTGGATTTGCCAATGCTTGGAAAAGGTCCATGACCCGGGAG
>JBKJZU010000475.1:0-5602 GCA_046715015.1 Micropepsaceae bacterium | reverse complement strand
GCTAAAATAGCTCTTGGCATTGGCGTCATAAGCATCGGGCCGGCCCGGGTTGAGGTCGATGAAGCCCTCCTGCTCGTGACGCGTCGCAAACATGCGGAAGGCGAGCGTGTCGGAGGCGGCGAGGTTGACACTGGCCTTGCCGACATATTGATCGAACGAGCCCGCCGTGAATTCGGCTTCGTATTCGTTGCCTTCGAAAGTGGGGCGCTTGGTGATGACGTGAATGATGCCGGCCGACGTGTTGCGGCCGAACAGCGTGCCTTGCGGTCCGCGCAGAACTTCGATGCGCTCGATCTCGCCCAAGTCGCCGAAGGCGACAGCGGCGCGGCTGCGATAGATGCCGTCGATGAAGGTGCCGACCGCCGCTTCGAGGCCGGCGTTGTTGCCTTGGGTGCCGACGCCGCGGATGCGCGCGGTAAAGGCCGCAGGGTTGCCGCCGTTGGTGATCTGCAGCGACGGCACGATCGCCATCAGGTCCTCGATATTCTCGACCCTGGCGTCTTCGGCACCCTTCTCGCCGATGGCTGTGACGGCAATGGGCGTCTTCTGCAGCGCCGTCCTGCGTCGTGTTGCGGTGACCGTGACCTTCTCGACTTTCTCGTCGTCGGCCGCGGTGGGCGTTGCGCCGCCCGCTTGGGCGAGGACGATTTCGCCTGCCTTTTTCGCTTCGTCGGCCCACGCCGCCGATGTCAGAGCAAGCACCGCTGTCGCCGACACAAGCAGTCGGCTGCGCATTGAGTACGCCATGTAGTCCCCCCACTTGGGCGCTTGTCCCCACGACCGGCCTTCTGGCCTTGCGCCGAAAATTATTTGTCGGAATTGTATCAGCGGCTCGTCGGCGAGCCGAAACCGTAGGGGGCAGCTTCTGGCGCGGCGGCCCAAATTTTCATTGCAACGTGACGTTGCGGCCACACTCCTAAGTTGCAGGTGCGTTGTGCGGCCAAGCTACTGATGTTGTTCCGCGAATATCCTCGCTCATAGCGGACGGGAGCATATCTGACTCGCGCGTCACCCAATTTCCTGCCTAGATCGCTCAGGGACAACCGCTAGCAACAACGCGAGCGATGAGCGGTTTCGAGCGCTGCTGGGGACACGTCATGATCTGCAACCGTCCGCTCACACAGTACCGCGTGAACATGACGACGAAGGTTTGGGTTGCTGCGGCGCTGGCGTTCGCGGCGGCGCCGTGCGCGTGGGCGAACGACTCGACAGCGGCGCTGGGTGCGGGCGGCATTACGCTGATGCAGAGCGCGGACATTCGCATGGCCAGCGAAGAACTCTACGTCAGCCGCGAAGAGATCCGTGTGAAGTACGCGTTCGTGAACGAGAGTGGTGCGCCGATCACCACGCGCGTCGCATTTCCACTGCCCGAAGCGGACATGGAGGCGCTGACCGAAAGCGATGTGGGCTGGCCGACGGACGATATGGACAACGTCGTCGACTTCCATGTCAGCGTCGATGGGCGTGCGGTGAAGCCGGCGCTGGAGCGTAAAGCGTTCTTGAAAGGTGTCGACGTCACGGATGTGTTGACCCGTCTCGGCATACCCATCAGTCCGAAAGCGCACGACGTCGCCGCGGCGGTGAACCGCTTGCC
The DNA here is from genome assembly GCA_046715015.1 of Micropepsaceae bacterium. Taxonomy (GTDB): domain Bacteria; phylum Pseudomonadota; class Alphaproteobacteria; order Micropepsales; family Micropepsaceae; genus SZUA-430. The sequence continues at coordinate 4,008 of JBKJZU010000475.1, read as the reverse complement.
GAAAGCCACGAAGCAGGAACTTGTGACGCGCAAACTCATCACGGTGTCGGATGACTGGACGCAGCTGTTGTGGGTCGTGAAGAACACCTATCACTGGCAGCAGACGTTTCCGGCCGACCGGCCGTTGAAGGTTGAGCACAACTATAAGCCGGTTGTCGGCGGGCATTTCATTTCGCCCGAGCCCCTGGCCGATGAGAACTACCGACGCATGTTCTGCATCGACGAGCCAACGCGAAAAGGTATCGAGACGCGCATGCGCCAGCAGGGCAAGCGCGACCAAAGCACCATCCTGGTGGCCTCCGTCATCGATTACGTGCTGACGACGGGAAAGAATTGGAAGGGACCGATCGGCTTGTTCAAGCTGACGCTGAACAAGGGACGTGCGGACAATATTATCTCGTTCTGCATGGACGGCGTAAGCAAGACCGGGCCGACGACGTTCGTGGTCGAAAAGCGCGACTTCGAACCGGAGAACGATCTGAAGGTGCTGATCGTCGCCACGCCGACCGACTAGATGCTACGGTTTCTTCGGCGTCACTTCCTCCACGGCGCGGCCGCCCCAGTTGGAGAACAGTTCGCCGATGCAGGTGCCGGTGGATTTTTCGGCAATGTCCTTGCGGGCGTTGATTTCGAGGTTGCCGAAGACGTCTTCCACGGTGACGCCCAGGCCGCCGGCGGCTTCGGCGCGGGCGGCGATTTCACTTGCCAGGGCGCGGCAGGGGTCCACCTGGCCGTACATCGCGTAGAGCGGGCCTAAGAACGCGAGTTGGGCAAGCAGGATCAGAAACGCGATCGAGCGCATGGAAACTTCCTCCGGCGGTTAACCGGAGGTTACCGCGATTCAGCGGTCGCCGGGGATTTCTCCGCGCGAAGCCGGCGAACAGGACCCGTAACCGGCGCGCCAGCCCGCGCGATAGCCCTCGCTTACGTCCCAGAGTTGCTGGTCGCGAACGGGTTTTGTGACCGGTGTGCCTGGCGTTCTGGAGGTTCCGGTCTCGCAGCCGTCGGAAAACCCCGTGTCGTAGTCCGGGTCGTTGTCGTACTGCGTGGTGCCGCAGGCCGCCAAGGCGGACGCGGCAAACAAAACGACTAAGGCTGTCGGCAAACGCATCAACTGATACTCCGGACGCTTCGTTCCTTAATGGGCGATTAACCGGGAGAGTGCCGTCGCGTCAAGCCTCCAGAGGCTCAATGTATCGGCGCTCACGATTTCGTTCGGTGCAATTCGAGATAATTGCACGCGAGCCGCTTAAACGCGGCGCAATTCGAGTGCGCTAGCGTCGCTGTGAAATCTGGGCATGGAGTATCAGACTATGCAGTCGATGCGGGTGGTGGTGTTCGCCTCACAGAAGGGCGGATCGGGCAAGACGACGTTGGCGGGACACGTCGGTGTGCAGGCGGAGCTTTGCGGTGCCGGGCCGGTCGCTCTGATCGACACGGACCCGCAAGGGTCGCTAGCCAAGTGGTGGAACTGCCGCGAAGCGGCGACGCCCGCGTTCATCCACTCGGTCTTCACGAACCTGGTGCACGACCTCGACGAGGCACGCGCGCAAGGCTTCAAGCTTGTCGTCATCGACACGCCGCCCGCGGTGACAAAGGCGATCTCGGAAGTCATCAGCTTTGCCGATCTCGTCGTGCTGCCGACGCGCCCAAGCCCGCACGATCTGCGCGCGGTCGGACCCACGATCGACATTTGCGAAGCGCGCAAGAAGCCGATGCTGTTCGCACTGAACGCGGCGACGGCGCGCGCGAAGATTACTATGGAGGCGGCGGTTGCGCTCTCGCAGCACGGCACCGTGGCGCCCGTCACCATTCACAACCGCACCGACTTTGCGGCGTCGATGATCGACGGCCGGACGGTCATGGAGATCGAACCGGAAGGCAAGTCGGCCGAGGAGATTCGCGAACTTTGGGAATATATCGACGCGCGACTGCTGCGCCGCGACGTGAAGATTGCGGAGTCCAGCAGCGACGTCGTGCAGCTTCGGCGCAACGTCAACTCGCTGGGCCGCGAGGCGCCGATCTTCGGCCGCCGCGCAAACTAACCGCTCGAACGAGGCACGTTCGCTCATGTCAAAATATGCAACGCTGACTTCTGGGATTCTTGCGCGCAAGGGTGAGGCGGAGCCGACCGCAACGCCGTTTGCCGATCAGCTGCTGACCCGCGTCGGATGTCCGGCGCCGGAGATCGAGGGGCTGACGCCGATGCACGGTCACGCGCATACGCACGCGGAAACGTCGCGGCCGAAGACGCAGGGGTTCAAGCCGCCGTCCGTCCGCCCGCTGGATCCGGATTCTGCGGTGTTCAGTCCGTTCGGCCGCCGCCACATGCCGGACGCGAAGACGCACGCGATGCCGCTGGCGGTGCCGGCCGCGCATGACGAAGAGGAAGAGCATACGGACAATCATTGCCTCGCGTGTCCGGGCCCGACGCCGGAAGAGGCGGGTAAGGCTTATCACGTGAATCTGCGGCTGAAGCGGATGCGCTTTGTGAAGCTGAAGCTTTCGTCCGCGCTGCTGCGCCGGCCGGTGCAAGACATTGTGGCCGAAGCGCTCGACCATTGGTTCGAGACGTTGCCCAGCGACGTGCTCGGCGAGTGCGCATGTCTGCGTGCGCGCGGCGACTAAGACGACGGCGCAGAGAGATCGCGCGCGCCCAGTGCGAACGCTCAGAGTTCGCTAAACTTCGACAAAAAACGACGACGCTTTGATGGTTGGGCTGCCCGAATTTTACGGGTTCGCTTAGCGGAGCGTTATGGCCTGTCAGGCGATGATCGGCGGATCGATTTCAAGGACTCACCCTCATGCGCATGTTTTCGCTTCTTCGCCAGTTTTTGAACGACCGCCGCGCGAATACGGCGATCATGTTTGCGCTGTCGCTGCCGGTTCTGGTCGGCATGTCGGGTCTCGGCGTGGAAACGGGCTATTGGTACTTCAAACAGCGCGAGCTGCAGACGGCCGCGGACGTGGCGGCGGTCGCCGGTGCCGTCGAGAAGCGCTCGGGTAAGAGTTCCGGGCAAATCACAGCGGCGGCGACCGCGGAAGCCACGGAGCACGGGTACGTCGCGGGCACGATCACGGTCAACACGCCGCCGACTTCGGGCACGCATATGAACGCGACGGCCGTCGAGGTGCTGCTCACCTCGCCCACGACGCGCTTCTTCTCGCAGATTTATTCGGAGGAGGGCGTGACGCTGCATGCGCGCGGCGTGGCGGAAGCTACCAACGGCGGCGAGGCTTGCATCCTGGCGCTGGATCCTTCGGCGAACGGCGCGGTCACGTTTACCGGCAACAACCTGACGCTCATCAACGGCTGCAACGTGATGTCGAACTCGCTGAGCAACAGCTCGCTCATCGTGAACGGTTCGGCCGACGTGACCGTTCCTTGCGTCTTGGCCGCCGGCGGCGTGGCCGTAGACGAGGGCCTCAACCTGACCGACTGCAGCGAGCCGCAGTCGAACGTGCCGCCGGCCAACGATCCGTTCGGCGGTCTGGCGCAACCGGCGGTGAGCGGTCCGTGCCTGACGTTGCCCAGCGGCAACGGCGCGGAGACGCTGTCGCCAGGTCGCTATTGCGGCGGCGGAAACTTGAAGGGCGTCAAGACGTTTCTCCCCGGCGTCTATGTCATGGACGGCGGCAACTTCAGGATCAACGCCAGCGCGGACGTGAGCGGCAGTGGCGTGACGTTCTTTATGACGAACAATGCGACGACGGACTTCAACGGTACGGCGAGCATCACTCTCTCGGCACCGACAAGCGGTACCTACAAAGGCGTGATTTTCTACGGCGACCCCGACAACACTTATAACACCAACAAGTTCAACGGGACCGCGACGTCGCAGCTGACCGGTGCGCTTTATTTCCCGAACCAAGACGTCGAGTTCCTCGGCAACTTCTCGGGCGCGAACGGTTGCATGCGCGTGGTGTCGCGCACGGTGAAATTCACCGGGAGCTTGAATTTGAACTCCGACTGCACCGCGTATGGGTTCAACGGCATGCCGTTGCCCG
>JBKJZU010000474.1:0-2899 GCA_046715015.1 Micropepsaceae bacterium | reverse complement strand
GACGGCCGGCGGCCTTGTTCTTCGGCTTTACCTATTGTCCGGACGTCTGTCCGACGACGTTGACGTCGATTACGGGGCTGTTGGCGCGGCTGGGCTCCGATGCTGACAAGGTGGGCGTGTTCTTCGTGACGGTCGATCCCGAACGCGATACAGCCCCCGAGATCAAGAAGTACCTGTCGTCGTTCGATCCGCGGATTCGCGGGTTGACCGGGCCCGCCGATCAGATCGCTGCGATTGCGAAGCCACTCGGCGTCTACTACGCGCGGTCAGGCACGGGCGACAGCTACACGATGGATCACACGGCAAGTGTGTTTCTGCTCGATGCAAACGGCGGCTTGCGCGGCACGATCGCGTACGGGGAAGGCGCCGACACGGCGGAAGCCAAGCTGCGCGCGTTGCTGCGCTAAACCGCTTCTCTCAACGGCGCGGCCGGTGTTTGCGGCGCGCGGACGCGCGTGGCCGGGAGGTCGATTCGCACCGTTGTGCCGACGTTCTCTTGGCTTGTCAGCGTCAGCGAGCCGCCGTGAATCTCAATGATCTTCTTGGAGTAAGGCAGGCCTAAGCCGGTGCCACCGTGGCGGCGCGCCGTCGCACTTTCCACCTGCTCAAACGGACGCAGGACGCGCTCGATGTCGGATGTCGGAATGCCGATGCCCGTGTCCTTGATTTTCAGCAGGATGCCGCTTGTGTGCGAGGTTTGCGCGGTCACTTCGACCCGGCCGCCGGGCTGCGTGAACTTAATCGCGTTCGAGACCAGGTTGAGGGTGACCTGGCGGATCAATCGCTCGTCCGCGTAAATCTCGTGATTGCCGGTGGTGCCGGTGAACTTAAGGTCGATTTGCCCTTCCTGGGCTTTCTGCGCGCACATGCGCAGCGTCGTGTCGACGACACTGTTCAGGTCGAACGCGCTTTCGCATAGGTCAAGTTTGCCGGCCTCAGCCTTCGCGAGATCCAGAATGTCGTTGATGATGGCGAGCAAGTGCTGGCCGCTGCTGTGGATATCGCCCGCGTATTCTACGTACTTTGGCGAGCCGAGGGGGCCCATGAGCTGTTGCTTGAACAGCTCCCAGAAGCCCAGAATCGCGTTCAGCGGTGTGCGCAACTCGTGGCTCATGACGGCGAGGAACTCGCTCTTCGCCCGGTTTGCCGCTTCCGCTTCGTCGAGCAACGCCTTCATGACGTGGTTCTTCTGCTCGATGATCCGCTGGGCAATGTAGTTGTGACGGATGTGGGTTTCGAGCAGGAAGCTCGAGAACAAGCCCGTCGCGGTCGCCATGAATAGGAAGAAGTTGTTGTTCAAGTAGTCGGCATGGCTGATGGGGTTGATCAGCAGGCTGACAACTTGATAGGCGGCGAGGATCGAGATCGTGATGGCGGAGGACAAAAGAAAGCGAAGACCGATCAAGCTGCCGCAATAGACGACGACCATGATCAAGCCAGCGTAATATTGCGCGTTCAGCGGCGGCGCGAGAACCGCGGTCATCAACAGAATGCCGATGCCGGCCGTCAGCATCGATATTGCCAACGCCGCTTGTGCGAGCGCCTGGAAGTGGCGCGTGAACGTGAGGCCCAGTATGGCCAACAGAATGGGGCAGACGAACCCGAAGCGGATCAGCCAGATCTTGCCGAGTTGATCGCCGCCGATCGCAGCATCCAGAATACCGAAGGCGAGGTAGAGCCCGACGCCGGCCGACAGATAAATGCGAACGAAGGGAAGCGCGGCCTTCAAAGAACGCTGGGTAAAGTCGCGTTCGATTTGCGGATCGAGGAAGTAGAGCAAGGCGGCATGCATCGCGAGGCGTGGCTGTGCCAAGCCGCTCTTTGCCTGTGTCGATGTATCGCCGGTTGCCATAGAATGCGCGCTTTCCCCTCACGAACTCTACCCTTTGGCAGTTAAGGACAGTCTTACTCATACCCCCGTCAGGCGTGCGAGATCGTTTCAAAAGCCTTGCGCCGCCGACGCCGTCGCTACACTCTGTTAAGGGGCAAATGGGGGTTCTGGGTGGTGATCGTGCGTGGGCGTTGGGGGGCGGGCGCGGGCGCCGTGCTTCTTGCCCTGATAGCGTTTCCAAATGGAACGCTCGCCGCCGGATATGGTGTACGAGAAGTTAGCGCGACGTCCATGGGTGTCGCCTATGCTGGCGCCGGCGCGACCGACGATGCACCGTCCTATCTAGGCTACAATCCTGCTGCCGCGGCCGGCGTCAGCGACTGGGATGCGGAAGCCGGTCTTATTGCCGTTTGGCCGTCTTCGGAAGCGTCGTTCGCGACGGCGCGTACTGCGGCAGGTGTGGCGACAGGCGGCGCCATGCAGCAGGAGGGATACGTCGACCCTGCCTATGCACCCAACCTCTCCGCGCGATACCGGCTATCGCCGGCGTGGAGCATGGGTGTTTCCGTCGGTGCGCCTTGGGGCCTTTCAACGACATACGATCGAAACTGGGCAGGGCGCTATCACGCGCATGAAACGAAGCTGCTGAGAGTCAACGTCGCCACCGCGCTTGCGTATCAGCCGTCGCCGGATCTGGTATTGGCTGCAGCGCTGCAGACTCAATATGCCAGCGGTCGGCTCTCGAACGCGATCGACATTGGCACCATCGGTGTAGCGTTTGCCGTCCCTGGTGCGTTGCCGACGCTGCAAGACGGGTATGGCGCCTTCGATGCTCAAGATTGGGGCTTTGGCTTTTCGGCCGGCGCTTTGTGGTCGCCGGAAGATTGGCTGCAGTTGGGCGCAAGCTACCGCTCCGAGATTCGGCATCGCATGAAGGGGCCCGTGTCGTTTTCGATCGGAACGTCGGAGACGGGGGCTGCGTTGGCGGGCTTCGGTTTGCTGCAAGACACGCGCGGGGCGACCGATTTGACGACGCCTGCCGTGTCGACTCTGGCCGCGGTCGTGCGC
>JBKJZU010000473.1:0-11525 GCA_046715015.1 Micropepsaceae bacterium | reverse complement strand
GCGAAGTCCGTGGGTGAGATCGCCCTGGTCTTTGCCGATGACGCGACCCTCAAGGACCTGAACGCACGGTTCCGCGGCAAGGACCGGCCGACGAACGTGCTGTCGTTTCCCGATGGCGCCAGCCCACCTGGGGGCGGAATTGCGCTGGCCTTCGAGACGATTTCGCAGGAAGCCGAGGCACAGCACAAACCATTTGTTAACCATGCTAAACATATGATTTTGCATGGATTTTTGCATATCCTTGGGTTCAACCATAACGAACCTCGGGCTGCTCGCTTGATGGAGAGGCACGAAATCGCCATCTTGGCCCGCATGGGCATCCCCAATCCGTATTTGATCGAGACCAACACGCGTGCCTGACCCTCAACCGGGTGCGCCTTCGGCCGAGCACAGCCCGGAAACAGCAAAGCCGTCATCCTGGCCGCAGGCGTTCGTGAGCGCGGTGCGCAAGCTCGTCGGCGTTCGAGGAGACGCGACGAAGCTCCGCGAAAGCTTGGAAGAAGTCATCGAGGAGAGCGACGCCGCAAACCGGCCGCTCGCGCGCGAAGAGCGCTCGATGATGCTCAACATCTTGAACTTCGGCGAACTCAAAGTCGTCGACGTGATGGTGCCGCGAGCCGATATCATCGCGGTCGGCGCGGAAACGCCGCTGTCCGAGCTCGTCAAGATTTTCCGCGATGCGCAGCATTCGCGTCTGCCGATCTACCGCGACACGCTCGATAATCCGGTCGGCATGGTGCACATCAAAGAACTGATCGGGCTTGCGATTCCAGAGGGCGAAGGCGCCGTTCACCCCAAGACGATCCAAGATATCCGGCGCGACGTGCTGTTCGTCCCGCCATCGATGCCGGTCGTGAATTTGCTCGTGAAGATGCAGTCCACGCGCGTGCACATGGCGCTCGTCATCGACGAATACGGCGGCACCGACGGCCTGGTTACGATCGAGGACTTGGTCGAGCAGATTGTCGGCGATATCGAAGACGAGCACGATACCGACGAGACGAAGATGATCGCGCCGCGGGGCACCGGTGAGTTCGACGCCAGCGCGCGGGCCGATCTTGAAGAAGTCGAGAAGGTCGTCGGCTTCCCGTTGGTGGACGAGGAAGAAGCCGAAGAAATCGACACGCTGGCGGGCCTCGTGTTCTCGCTCGTCGGGCGCGTGCCGCAACGCGGCGAGATCGTGAAGCACCCGGCCGGTGTCGAATTCGAAGTTCTGGACGCCGATCCGCGCCGGCTGAAACGGCTGCGTGTGCGCGTGACGAAGCCGAAAGCCGACGCGCCGGCAGAACCTGACACGTCCGACAGCGAAACCGACCGCAAGCCGATGGCCGCGGTGAATGGCTGAGTCGATCGTCGATCGCCTGGCAAAACTAGATCTCCTCGGACGCGCTGAAGGCGCAGCAGCTTGGTTTCGTTCTCGCGCGGGGCGAGGCCGTTTGCTGGTCGCGGCAGGGCTTGGCGCCGTGTCGGCGCTCGCCTACGCACCGTTCTATGTCTGGCCGCTTCTGTTGCTGACTTTTCCGGCACTCGTCTGGTTGATCGATGGTGCCTCGTCTGCGCGACGGCCGTGGTTGACCGCGGCATTGGTCGGGTGGGCGTTCGGGTTCGGATATTTTCTCGTCGGGCTGCATTGGATCGGTTTCGCGTTCGTTGTCGATTCCGACAGGCACGCGTGGCTACTGCCGTTTGTGGCGGTGTTGTTTCCGGGCGGCCTTGCGCTCTTCTTTGCGCTTGCCGCCGGCGTCGCTTGTTTGCGCTGGGCAGGATGGGCGCGCGTGTTCGCGTTCGCATCCGCGATTGCCGCCGCCGAATGGCTGCGCGGACATATCCTGACGGGCTTCCCGTGGAATCTGCCAGGCTATGTTTGGTCCGGTACTGACACGATGTTTCAGGCGGCGTCGTTGTTCGGCATTTACGGCTTGAGTTTGCTGACGTTGATCGCGCTGCTTTCGCCTGCCGCGATCGTCGATGCGGATGGCCGCCGCTCCGACGCACTCTGGATGCAGGTCTTGCCGCCATTGTTGCTGGCAGGGTTGCTCACCTTCGGTTGGTTGCGGCTGCCGGCGGACGCGGCGCCGACGTTCGCCGATGTTGCCGTGCGCATCGTGCAGCCCAATGTTTCGCAGTCGGAGAAATGGAAGCCGGAGTTCTTCGAGCGGAATTGGCGGGTCCTCGTTGACCTCACGCAGCGGCCGGGTCTCGAGAGCCGCACCGTCGTCGTTTGGCCGGAGGCGGCGCCACCGCTCGCGTTGCTGGAGCAGCCTGAAGCGCTGAAGGTGGCGGCACTCATATTGCCCGATACGACCACGCTTTTGACGGGGACGATTCGCATAGAACGGGGTCAGAAACGCCAGTTTTTCAACAGTATGGCGGCCGTGTCAGGGACGGGCCAAGTGCTGGCGACCTACGACAAAGCCCACCTCGTTCCTTTCGGAGAATACCTGCCCCTCTTTTGGCTATTGGAGCCGCTTGGCGTTTCTCAGATCACCGGTAGCGGTCAGGGGTACACGGAGGGGTCCGGAATTCAGACGCTAACCATTCCGAACCTGCCGCCGTTTGGCCCGTTGATTTGTTACGAGCTGATTTTCCCTGGCAAAGTTTCCGTGCCGGGCCAACGACCTGATTGGTTGATGACGATGACGGACGATTCCTGGTTCGGTCCATGGACAGGTCCTTACCAACACCTTGGCATCGCAAAAGTTCGCGCGGCAGAAGAAGGATTGGCCGTCGTTCGTGCAGCCAATACGGGTGTCTCCGCAGTCATCGACCCCTATGGGCGAATCACCGGATCACTCGGGCTCGATAGGACCGGAGTCCTGGACGCCGAACTGCCGCGTCCGTTGCCGCGCACGCTCTATTCCATAGCGGGCGACGTAATTTTTTTGCTGATGCTTCTTGCTGCAACGACTGTTGGACTCGTTTTTTCCAAGAGCTAGCCCATAAAGACAGTTGACCATTACAACCGTGTAGCGTTTAGTGAGAATCATTGAAGTCTAGGTTGGCTACTGGGGGCCGCCTGATTTTCGGGTTGCAATGCGCGAGGGGTCGTGCCGCGCCCGAATGGTCCCCACAAGTTGCCGTCCTAGACCTCAAGCAGAGTGCCGTGCTTGCGTGTTTGCCCCGGGGGGCAAGGCCATCAAAAAAAGATGGCCACAGACAAAGACGTTTCGTGGGGCTTGGTTGCAGTCTTGTGCTGTGGTCAGGCTGTCTTGTCAGTCGTATAGGAGTTCCCCCCTTGGCCAAGAAGCAACCCTCTTCAGTTGATGCACATGTTGGAAGCCGCGTCCGTCTTCGCCGGATGCTAATCGGAATGAGCCAAGAAAAACTTGGCGAGTTGTTGGGTCTTACTTTCCAACAAGTTCAAAAGTACGAAAAAGGCGCCAATCGTATCGGTGCCAGCAGACTCTTCGACATCTCGTCGATCCTCGGCGTTCCGGTGTCGTATTTCTTCGACGACCTCCCCAGCACCGACCCTGCGTTTCGTAAGCGCGAAGGTGGCGCTGCCGCGGCAACGGATGTGGATGCCGGTCCCTACATGATGGAATTCGTATCGAGCGCGGAAGGTTTCCAGCTCGTGCGCGCGTTCACGAAGATCACCGACCCGCGTGTGCGTAAGCGCATGTTGGAATTGGTGAAATCGCTGACGGGCGAAGAAGAAGTCTATCCCGATTTCCGGGTTGTGGAGCTGCGGGAAGCGCAACGCGCTTGACGTAACCCAGCATCCCTGACAGAAAGCCGCGCTTTTCGCGACCTGCGAAAGGCGCGGCTCTTTTTTTGGCGAGCTTCGATTCATGTCCCGCAAAAACTATCTCTTCACCAGCGAATCGGTTTCCGAGGGTCACCCGGACAAAGTCTGCGATCGCATCTCCGATTCGATCGTGGATCTGATGTTGGGGCATATGCCCGAAGCGCGTATCGCGCTTGAGACAATGGCGACGACGAACCGTGTCGTGCTGGCGGGCGAAGTCCGCGGGCCCGAAGCGGTCGGCCACGATCAGATGATCGAAGCGGCACGCCAATCGATCAAAGCGATCGGCTACGAGCAGGATGGTTTCGACTGGCGCACGGCGCGGATCGAGTGCCTGGTGCATGCGCAGTCCGGCGACATCGCTGTCGGCGTCGATGCAGCGGGCAACAAGGACGAAGGCGCCGGCGACCAAGGGATCATGTTCGGCTACGCGTGCCGCGAGACCGACGAGTTGATGCCGGCGCCGATTTTGCTTTCGCACAAGATTTTGAAATTGATGGCCGACGCGCGCCACTCGGGTAAGAAAGAGCTGCTGCCCGACGCGAAGAGCCAGGTCACGCTGCAATACGAAAACGGCAAACCCGTGCGCGCGACGAAGATAGTCGTTTCGACGCAGCACATCGACGGGCTCGATCAGCGCGATATCCGCGCCGTCGTTCTGCCCTACATCGAAGCGGCGATGCCGGCCGGTTGGATGTGTCCGGAAGACGGGTTGTTTGTGAATCCGACCGGACGCTTCGTGATCGGCGGTCCCGACGGCGATACGGGTTTGACGGGACGCAAGATCATCGTCGACACGTACGGCGGCGCGGCCCCGCACGGCGGCGGCGCGTTCTCCGGCAAGGATCCGACGAAGGTTGACCGCTCGGCTGCGTACGTTGCGCGCTATCTCGCGAAGAACGTCGTGGCGGCGGGCTTGGCGGAACGCTGCACCATTCAGATTTCCTACGCGATCGGTGTTGCCGATCCGATGTCGTTCTACGTCGATCTGCACGACACGGGCCGCGTCGACGAAGCGAAGCTCGAAAAGGCTTTGCCTGAGTTGGTGAGCCTGAAGCCGCGCGGCATTCGCGAGCATCTGAAGCTGAACCGGCCGATCTATGCGCGCACCGCGGCCTATGGCCATTTCGGACGCGCACCGGAAGCAGACGGAGGGTTCTCGTGGGAGCGCACGGATCTCGTTCCGCAGCTCAAGAGCCACTTCGCCTGACCGAAGCCGGACGGCGGCACAGCGAACTCTATGGCCGCCGACTCGGGCGGCCGTTGAGCACGCAGCAACAACACCTGGTCGAGACGCTGTTGCCGAAGATCGCCGTGCCGGCGGGCGCGATCGATCTTCAGGCGCTGTTTCCCGGCGCGCGTAGTTTCGCGTTCGAAGTCGGCTTCGGCGGCGGCGAACATCTCGCAGCGCAAGCGAGTGCTCATCCCGACGTCGGTTATTTCGGATGCGAGCCGTTTCAGAACGGCGTCGCAAAGCTGCTCACGCAGATTGACCGGACGAAACTCGCCAACGTGCGTGTGCATCCCGACGATGCGCGCGACGTGCTGCCGCGATTGCCGGTGCAGTCGCTCGCCGCGGTCTTCGTTCTGTTTCCCGATCCGTGGCCGAAGGTTCGTCATCACAAGCGGCGTTTCATTCAAACCGCATCGCTCGACGAGCTCGCTCGCGTTTTGAAACCTGGCGGGGAGCTGCGGGTTGCAACGGATCATGCCGATTACGCGCGCTGGACGTTGCGGCATTTGATGGCGGATAGCCGCTTTCGCTGGACGGCCGAATGCGCGGCGGATTGGCGCGTGCGGCCCAGCGATTGGCCGCCAACCCGCTATGAGCAGAAAGCGCTGAAGGCCGGGCGGGCGTGCATTTACCTGCGATTTCTTCGCGCCTAGCCGCCGATTGGGCCTTGGCGGCATGGCGGGCCAAGGCTATATATCCGCCATTCTCGGACAAGAAAGACTGCTTGTTCGCTGGTTGAGGGTTCCCTCTTCCGGGCGCGAGAGGTGTTTGTTGAACGCACGTGTAAGCGAGCTTGAAGGTTTGATCGGGTCCATCGCCGAGGCGTTGGGATACGCGCTGGTGCGCGTGCGATTGACCGGCGCGCAAAGGCCGACGTTGCAGGTGATGGCGGAGCGCGCGGACGGACTGATGGACGTCGACGATTGCGCGCGCCTCAGCCGTGCGATTTCGACGGCTTTCGAGTTGGACGATCCGATGGAAGGCGAATACGTGCTTGAAGTCTCGTCGCCCGGCATCGACCGGCCGCTGACGCGGCGGCGGGATTTTGAGGCCTATGCGGGACACGAAGCGCGGCTCGATCTCAAATTTCCGCTCGACGGGCGCAAGCGTGTGCGCGGGATGTTGAGAGGTTTGCGGGGCGAGGACGTCGTCGTGGAGACGGATCTCGGTCCAGGTGGCGGGCGCGGCGAACTTGCCGTTCCCTACATGTCGATTGGCGAGGCGAAGTTGGTTCTGACCGACGAGCTTATCGCGCATGATTTGAAACGAAGAAAAGACGCGGGCAAAGCGCCCGACGCGAAACCGGAGTGAAGACCCATGGCCGTCAGTGCAAATAGGCTCGAGCTGCTGCAGATCGCGGATGCGGTCGCGCGCGAGAAATCGATCGACAAACAGGTCGTGATTTCGGCGATGGAAGAGGCGGTTCAGAAAGCCGCGAAGTCGCGCTATGGGCAAGACAACGAAATCAAAGCCGAGATCGATCCGAAGACCGGCGAGACGCGGCTGCATCGCTTGCGGCTCGTCGTCGACAAGATCGAGAACGAAGCGACGGAAATCACGCTCGACGAAGCGCAGATCAGAAACCCCGCGGCGCAGACCGGCGACTTGATTGCCGAACCGCTGCCGCCGATCGACTTCGGCCGTATCGCGGCGCAGGCGGCCAAGCAGGTCATCTTCCAGAAGGTGCGCGACGCCGAGCGCGAGAAACAATACGACGAATACAAGGACCGCGTCGGCGAAGTTCTGCACGGTACCGTGAAGCGCGTCGAGTACGGCAACGTGGTCGTCGATCTGGGCCGCGGCGAAGCCTTTGTGCGTCGCGACGAACTGCTGCCGCGCGAGACGTTCCGCACCGGCGACCGCATTCGCGCTTACGTCTACGACGTGCGGCGCGAGACGCGCGGCCCGCAAATCTTCCTGTCGCGCACGCATCCGCAGTTCATGGCGCGGCTATTCGCGCAGGAAGTGCCGGAAATCTATGACGGCATCATCGAAATCAAGTCGGTGGCACGCGACCCAGGTTCGCGCGCGAAGATCGCCGTGATCTCGAAAGATTCTTCGATCGATCCGGTCGGCGCGTGCGTCGGTATGCGCGGTAGCCGCGTGCAGGCCGTCGTGCAGGAACTGCAGGGCGAGAAGATCGACATCATCCCATGGTCGCTGGATGCCGCGAACTTCGTCGTCAACGCCCTGGCCCCGGCGGAAGTCGCCAAGGTCGTGCTTGACGAAGACGCGCGGCGCATCGAGGTCGTGGTCGGCGAGGATCAGCTGTCGCTTGCGATCGGACGGCGCGGGCAGAACGTCCGGCTTGCTTCGCAGTTGACGGGTTGGCAGATCGACATTCTGACGGAAGCGGAAGAGTCGGAGCGGCGTCAGGAGCAATTCCGCAAGCGCACCGAGCTTTTCATGAACGCACTCGACGTCGACGAGACGCTGGCGCAGCTGCTGGCGTCTGAGAATTTCTCACAGGTAGAGGACTTGGCTTACGTGGTGACGGAAGAGCTGGCCGAGATTCAAGGCATTGGCGAAGAGACGGCGGGCGAGCTGCAACGCCGGGCGCAAGAGTATCTCGAGAAGCAAAACGCGATCTTCGACGAGAAGCGGCGTGAGCTTGGGGTCGAGGACGGCCTTCTGTCGGTCGAAGGCGTGACATCGGCGATGGCGGTTGCGTTGGGCGAGAACGGCGTGAAGTCGCTTGAAGATCTCGCCGGCTGCGCCACGGACGACCTTCTCGGTTGGAACGAGACGGTCAACGGCGAGCGCAAGCGCCAGTCTGGGTACCTTGAGAGCTTCGGCTTGAACGCGGAGGACGCGAACGCGATCATCATGGCGGCGCGGGTCAGCGCCGGATGGATCGAGGCGCCGAAAGAGCCTGAGAAGGAACCGGAAAGCGAACCGGAGGAGGAGCCGGCTGAGTGACGCGAGGCCGCGCGCATAAATCCGACGATGACGGCGCCGAGGGTCCCCTTCGGCGCTGTATCGTTTCAGGCGAGACGCTGACGCCGGAGCGCATGGTGCGCTTCGTCGCGGGACCGGACGACCTTGTCGTGCCTGATGTTGCGCATAAGTTGCCGGGGCGCGGGTGCTGGGTCACGGCCGAGCGCGCGGCGATCGCGAAGGCGTGCGAGAAGGGCCTGTTCGCAAAGTCGTTCAAGGCTTCGGTCAAGTGTCCGCCCGATCTTGGCGCCTTGGTCGAGACACTGCTCGTCAAGCGCGCGATCGAACATCTGGGGCTCGCGCGCCGCGCGGCTGGTGCGATCATCGGCTACGCCCAGGTCGAAGTGGCGTTTCGCGCGCGCGACGGACGTATCGCCGCACTTGTCGAGGCGTCGGACTCAGGCCCTGCGGATCGTGAAAAGCTTATGAAATATGCGCGAATTCAGGGCGAAATTCCGGTTGTCGGATGTCTTCATTCGGCGGAAATCGGCTTGGCATTCGGGCGTGAAAGTGTGGTACATGCTGCGCTTACGTCAGGCGCGCTCGCGGCCCGGTTTTTGGTCGAGGCGGAGCGGCTTGGCGGCTTCCGCGTTTTGTGTCCGCCGGAGTGGGGCGCGGCTTGATGACCGCGACGCATCGGCGCTTGTGTGATTGAAGTTTCGAAGAATCGAAAGGTACGCATGACTGACGGCAAGACCCCGGACGGCGAGAAGACGCTGCATGCGTCCGGCGGTGGAAGAATATTGAGCGTGAAGCGTCCGGAGACGGGCGTCGTGCGCCAGGCGTTCAGTCATGGCCGATCGAAAGCGGTGGTCGTCGAGAAGAAGCGTCCGACCGTCGCGCGTCCTGGTGGGAAGGCAGAGCCCGTCAAGGAAGCTGCGAAGCCGATCGAGGTTGTAGCGCCGACGCCTGCTGTTTCGACGAAGCCCGCGAAAGCGCCACCCGTGCAGCCGAAGTCCGGCGGCATGGTTCTGCGCACGCTGACCGAGGGCGAGAAAGAAGCGCGTTCGCGCGCGCTGTCGGATGCACGCGTTGCCGAGGAAGGCGAACGCCGCCGCGTGCAAGAAGATGCGAAGCGCCGTGCGGAAGAAGATGCGAAGCTCGCGAAAGAGCGTGAAGCTGCCGCCAAGCGGAAGGCAGAGGAAGATTCGCGCCGCGCGATGGAAGATGTTTCGCGCGGTCGTGAGGCGCCGGAAGCTGCCACTGCCGCGCCGCGCCCAGGTGCGCGCCCGGCGGGTGGCGCTGGGCCGCGTCCTGCTGGTGGTCCGCCGAGATCAGGTGCTGGCGCGGGCGCTCGTCCTGCCGGAGCGGGTGCGCCTGCTGGTCGCCCCCCCGGGCCAGGAGCCAGGCCGCCTGCGGGCGGTCCGGGTGCCGGCGTGCAAGCGCGGCGCGGCGAAGAGGATGACGGCCGCGGCGGTGCGCGCCGACGCACAGGTCCTGGTGGCCCTGGCCCCGGTGCGAAGCCGCCGACGCAGCCGCGCAAGGTTGCCGACGACGGCCGGCGCTCAAAGCTGAGCGTGGTGACGGCGCTCGATGAGAACGAACGCGTTCGTTCGATTGCGTCCTATAAGCGCCATGTGCAGCGTGCGCAGCGCGCGCAAATGGGCGTCAAAGAAGAGCCGCAGAAGATCATTCGTGACGTCGTCATTCCGGAAGCCATTACGGTTCAGGAGTTGGCGAACCGCATGGCGACCCGCAGCGTCGACATCATCAAGAACCTGATGAAACAGGGGCAGATGGTGACGATCAACACGTCGCTGGACGCCGATACCGCACAGCTGATCGCGGAAGAGTTCGGCCACACGGTCAAGCGCGTCGCGGAAGCCGACGTTCTCGAAGGGCTGACCGGCGAGGTGGACGCCGACGAAACGCTGGTGCCACGCGCGCCGGTCGTGACGATCATGGGTCACGTCGATCACGGCAAGACATCGCTGCTCGATGCGTTGCGTTCGACGGACGTTGTGGCGGGCGAAGCGGGCGGCATTACGCAGCATATCGGCGCCTATCAGGTGAAGCTGCCGTCGGGCCAGAAGATCACGTTCCTCGACACGCCAGGCCACGCGGCCTTTACGGCGATGCGAGCGCGCGGTGCGAAGGTGACGGACATCGTCGTGCTGGTCGTTGCCGCCGACGATGGCGTCATGCCGCAGACGATCGAGGCGATCAATCACGCGAAGGCGGCGAAAGTTCCGCTGATCATCGCGATCAACAAGATCGACAAGCCGGATGCGACGCCGGATCGCGTGAAGACCGAACTTTTGACGCACGAAATCGTCGTCGAATCCATGGGCGGCGAGACGCAGGCCGTCGAAGTGTCGGCCACGAAAAAGTTGAACCTCGACAAGCTTGAGGAAGCGATCCTTCTGCAGGCCGAAGTTTTGGACCTCAAGGCCAATCCGATGCGCGCAGCGTCGGGCGCGGTCGTCGAGGCAAAGCTCGACAAGGGCCGCGGGCCAGTCGCGACCGTGCTCGTGCAACGCGGTACGGTCAAAGTCGGCGACATCGTCGTGGCGGGTGCCGAGTGGGGCCGCGTGCGCGCGCTCGTCAACGAGCGCGGCGAACCGGTGCCGAGCGCGGGTCCGTCTGAGCCGGTCGAGATTTTGGGCCTTTCCGCACCGCCGGAAGCGGGCGACGACTTTGCGGTCGTCGATTCCGAAGCGCGTGCCCGCGAGGTTGCCGACTTCCGTGCGCGCAAGAAGCGCGAGGCGCGGACGCGGCCGGGTGGGCGCGCGTCCCTCGACCAGGTGCTGGCCGCCAAGGGTGTGGGCGAAGCGAAGATCCTGCCGCTGGTGGTGAAGTCGGACGTGCAAGGTTCGGTCGAGGCGATCTCGTCCGCGCTGTCAGGCTTGTCAACGAGCGAGGTCAAGGCGCAGGTGCTTCATGCCGGCGTCGGCGGCGTCACGCAAAGCGACATCATTCTGGCTCGTGCATCGGGCGCGCCGATCATCGCATTCAACGTGCGCGCCAGCGCCGAAGCGCGTGAGTTGGCGAAGCGCGACGGCGTCGAGATCCGCTATTACTCGATCATCTACAACATCATCGATGACATCAAAGCGGCCCTGTCGGGCATGCTGTCGCCGACTTTGCGCGAGAACTTCCTGGGCTACGCGGAGATCCTCGAGGTCTTCAACATCACGAAGGTCGGCAAGGTTGCCGGTTGCCGGATCACCGAGGGCAAGGTTCTGCGCGGCAACAAAGTACGCCTGCTGCGCGACAACGTGGTGATCCACGAGGGGACGCTCTCGACCTTGAAGCGCTTCAAGGACGAGGTGAAGGAAGTCGTGACCGGTCAAGAATGCGGTATGGCATTCGACAACTACCAGGACATCCAAAAGGGCGACCAGATCGAGTGCTTCGAGGTCGAGACGATCAAGCGGACGCTCTGACCACGGTCGAAACGTTTTCAGGAAAAGGCGCGCGGTTTGCGCGCCTTTTTCTTTGCCTTGAGTTAAGCCGCCTGCACCGGCCAGGGGCCGACGTAGCGGGATTGCGGCCGGATCAGGCGGCCGCCTGCTTCCTGTTCGCGGATGTGGGCGATCCAGCCGGCGGTGCGGGCGAGGGCGAAGACGGGGGAGAAGGCTTCGCGGGGGATGGCGAGGGCCTCCA
>JBKJZU010000472.1:0-3502 GCA_046715015.1 Micropepsaceae bacterium | reverse complement strand
GTCTCGAAGTAGTTGCCGGCGAGCGTGAGGTGTGGCGCGCCGTCGACCGTCCAGATGCCATCTTCCTGCGCCCAATGCAGCACGCTGGCGAGGCCGCCTTGGGCGCTTGAGAACAACACGTGCGCGGCACTCCACCCCGCGGGTGCAGGCGCATAGCGCATGCACCGCTCCTCAAGGGCAGTCGGCCTGATCTCGCGTTCGTAGCCGTAAGGTACTTCGGCGCCCGACGGTGTTATCGGCGCATCGGCGTGGTGCGGCGAGCGCATGTGCTGGTCGGCCGTCTTGTGCGCGACCTTCAGCCAGAGACGCCGGAACTCGGCTGCTAGACGCGCAAGAGCGGCCTCAGGTGTGAATGTGACGCACGCCTCGTCGCTCAGCCCGCGCGCTGCGTCGAACCAGCTTTGGAACGCCAGGCGCGACGCAGGCACGCGTGCGACGATCTGCTCGCCCAGCTCCAACAGGTCACGCCGTTCACGCTCGCAGCCCTCATCGGAGAGCCGTGGGGCGACGCTGTGCGGTTCGGCCACGCGCGAAGTTGTTTGTCCGATCATCAAACGGTTCAATCCCCTGGCCCGGATTTCTTGTTGCGCCGCGTACAGAACGCACCTCTGGGCACCGGGAAAGGCGCCAGCGCGTCTCATGTTAAGGTTTTCAACGCATCCCGCCGCTTTTGGTTCCTGAGGAACGCCCACCGAATTCGCGCGTTGAGTCCTTCCGAGCTTCGCAATGCCGGCACATCGGCAGAGGCGTTTGTTCTTTTGGAGGACTTCATCATGCTTCATTACGCTCTGATTTTCCTTGTAGTCGCGCTCGTCGCGGGCGTGCTGGGTTTTGGCGGTGTTGCGGTTATCTCGGTCGATATCGCGCGCATCCTGTTCTTCATTTTCTTGGTCTTGTTCGTCGTGAGCTTGGTTGCTGGTTTGATACGCCGGGCGTAGTTGAGCGCGCACGGTGAACCTTTCGGTCACCGTGCGCGTTCTTGAACTGACGGATGGGAGAATAGGGCCATGCTCAGTTGGGCTTTGACCTTCGCAATTGTCGCGATGATCGCGGCGTATCTCGGCTTCTTCGCTCTTGCAGGGGTCGCGGCGTCGATCGCCAAGATCGTGTTCTTGATTTTCCTCGTGCTCTTGATTGCCGGCGCGGCGCGTCAGGCACTTCAAGGGCGGCCACCGGTCTGAGGTGCGATCATGGGCGCGATGTATTGGTTCGGCGTCTTGCTGATTGGGGCTGGCGTCGTAGGCCTCTTCGCGGAGCTGTTCGTCGTTCGTGACTATCGAACGGTGGGAATGCGGTGATGGTTGCGACAACAAACGCCTTGGCCGTGGTGGCGCAATGGTTCGCTATTGCCGATCCGGCGGCGAGCTACGAGCGGCCGTTTGACGTGCTCCAGGACATGACGCTGACACGGGTGGAGAAGATCGAAATTCTTCACCGCTGGCTGACCAATGTCATGACGAAGCAAGACGCGGACGGCGGCGATAAGAGTGGTCAGGCTGCCGCAGTGAGAAAGGCGCTTCAGTTTCTTGGCGCACCGGTAATTGCGGCGTAACGCGCACTTCGCATGGTTTTGAGAAAGGAGGCGGGTCCGCACGGACCCGCCTTTTTTAGCGCTAGGCTTTGCAACTTCCTCCGCCGAGCACGCAGAACTTTGCGCAATGCGGGTGGTTGAGCTTCACCGGGCCCAGCGCGTCTGTCAGCGTGGTTCCCAGCTCGAATTGCGGATCATAAGGCAAGAGCGTGCACGCAAGAACCGCCGGGTTTTCTTCACCGTGGCGCTTCACAACCATGCGGCTGGTCGCGCACATGACGTCGTCGGGGCTTTTGCTCAGGATGCGCCAGCAGTCGACGGTGATTTCCGGAACGTCGACGCGAGCGTCCATTTCGGGGAAGATGACAAGCGCTGCGTGATCGTCCGCGTCGATGCTCAGATTTTCGCGCGCGAAGAGCGCACCGTAGCCGGCGCGCATCTCTTCGTCCGTGTCACCCCACAGCAAGCGGCCTGCGACCGCTGTCGCGACGTTCTGGTCGCGCAGCCAGCGCAGACCGGCGAGCGTTTCATCGAACGATGCTTCACCACGTTCGTCGTCGTGCAGGTCTTGTCGCCAGTGATCGAGGCTGACGCGCAAGCTGAAGTTCGTGCCGTACTGCTTGGCGAGATCGACGATCGCGGCTTGTACGCGGGGCCGCATCATCGGCTTCATCGCGTTTGTCAGGACCAATGCGTCGTAACCGCGCGACAGCGTTGCCTCGAGAATTGCTCCGATGTCGGGGTTCATGAACGGCTCGCCGCCCGTGAAGGCGACGGTCTTTGGACGTTGGCCGACCGCTTCAGCCTCGTCGAGGTAGGCAGCGACCTCAGCGGCCGTCAGATAGACGAGCCGGTCATTCGTCGGCGAGGATTCGATGTAGCAGTTCTTGCACGCGATGTTGCAAAGCGTGCCGGTGTTGAACCAGAGGGTCTCAAGGCGCTTCAAAGCCACGGACGCACGGCGCTCGCCCTTGGCGGTGACATCCGGGTGTCTGAATTTCGCCGGATCGAGCGGCTTGAAGGCCTTAGGGGCAGATTGGTTCATGGCCGATTCTAGCAGAGGACCCTCCACATCGCGCAGCACACGATGCTATCAAATCGCCGTGTTGCCGACTTGTTAGCCCCTGCTCTTGAAAAGACTTCCGGCCACAACCCACGCCGCGCCGGTCAATGACATGGCGATACAGAACCCTGTCCACTCGACGCGCGCTCCCATTTCCAGCGCTCGCGTAAGGTTCACCAGGATAGCGAAGGACGTGAACATCAGCGCCAGCAGCGTCGCTCCCCAACGCGGCACGATGTTTGCGATGAGGCTCAATCCCGCGGCGATATGCGCGACGCCGGTGAAATAGGCCCAGAACATGCGGGCCGGAATCCACGCAGGCACCATTGCTGCCGTGAATTCGTCGTAGATGAAATGTGCGACGCCAAAGGCCGGCAGAGATATTGCGAAGCCAAACCTTCCCAGCGTCATGGCATGATCGCCCAGCTAATGTCGATCGATCCACGCGCGTTAGAAAACGCGCCATATTTAACGGCGTTCGTTGCGAGTTCGTGCAACGCGATGCCCAACGCCAAGGCCGTTTTTGGCGATACGCGAACGTTATCACCTACGCGCGACCGGCGCGTTCAATACCGAAGGAAATCGCAGTTCGACGAGTCTTCTAGTCGCGCAAGACGACGCTGAGCAGGGAGCTATGGACCGTCAGGCTGCCGTTGTACTCGATAAAGCCCAGCTTCCTGAATTTGTTCATGAAGAAACTTACCCGCGGGCGGGTCGTGCCGACCATCTCGGCCAACGTCTCCTGGCTGATCTTGGCGATGACGGTTTCGGGTTTGCCGGTCTTGCCAAAATTCGCGAGCAGCAAGAGAATTCGTGCAAGACGTTTTTCGCTCGAGCTGAACAATTGATCGACCAGGTCCTCTTCGACGCGGCTATTGCGCATCAAAAGATGGGTCGTAAACAACTCG
>JBKJZU010000471.1:0-3850 GCA_046715015.1 Micropepsaceae bacterium | reverse complement strand
GACAAGGCGGAGCACAGCGCCTCCAGCGTGGAGAAGCGGATCGCGCGCGCCTTGCCGGTTTTCAGGATGGACAGGTTCACGATCGTGATGCCCACGCGCTCCGCGAGTTCGGTCAGCGTCATGCGCCGGTCATGCAGCAGATCGTCGAGCTTGACGGCGATCGCCATATCAAACCGTCCCTTCCAGCTCTTCGCGCATCCGCGCACCTTCCGCGAACACCCGGGCGAGCACGAAAGTGAGCAGCACGGCGAGCCAACCTGCGACCGAGAAACCGGCATCGATGTGCAGCGGATGGGCCGGCGTGGAAATCGCATCGGCGATAGCGGCGATGACCATGCTGAGGATCTGGAGCGCGAGCAGCGCCCACGCAATCGCTTGCAAACGCTCCGCATTGGCCGCGACGAAGGGATCGCGTCCGCGCACGGTCTCGACGATCGCACGCATGCGCCGAAGAACGACATCGTTGAGCGGGATGGCGACCAAGCCCAGCACCGGGATTGCGCGCATCCCAAGCTTCATGTCGGGAATGGCCGACGCCGCGACGCCGAGCGCCTTGAACGTCCACGTCTCGGCGACGAAGGTCATGGTCAGAAGCACGAGGATCCCGACACCGAACAACCAGTTCAGCACGATCAGGACACGCAGCACCGAATGCGCGATCGGCAGTGCGGCGGCGTACGGTCGGGTCATTGGCGGTACTTTCGCTGTCCAGAGGGAATATCGATAATCGATAAATCATTTATCGATATTCGTCAAATCTGGCCAGTTTGAGCGCTTTTCAGAGCAAAGGTGCTGCTGCGTTCGCCGTCGCGCATGGCCGCGAGACCGGACGGTTGTCCGCCTACAATCCGAACGAATTGCATGCTTCGCTCGCAGCGAGAGGCAATGAAGACGGCACGATGTTGAAGATGATTGCGCAGTTTTTCGTCGTGCTTCTGGCGCTCGGCACCGCGCAGGCGAATGAGTGCGACGTGACGGTTGCTGAGCAAGCGACGGTGGCGAAGGTTCTCGACGGCGGTTCGTTCACGCTGACCGACGGCCGCCGCGTGCGGCTCGCCGGCATCCAGGCGCCGCGCGCCGATTGGCCACTGGCGGACGAAGCGAGGTCACGCCTCACGGCGAGGGTAGAGGGCAGGGCGGTCGAACTCGCCTACGCCGATCGCGGGACGGACCGGCACGGCGATCTGCTCGCCTATGTGTTCGTCGGCCAAGAGCTTCTTCAGGCGCGCCTGATCGATGACGGACTCGTACGCGCCTACTCGCGCTTTGACACACGCCGCTGTGCTGTCTCGCTGCTCAAACGCGAAGCCGAGGCACGCGCCGCGAAGCGCGGCATCTGGGCAGACGCCTTTTACCGCATCCGCAAAGCTGACGAACTCGGCGCCGACATCGGCACCTTCCAACTCGTCGAAAGCAAAGTGGCTTCTGTGAAGGTGGGCCGCGAGCGCACGTTCCTGAACTTCGGTCCGGACTACCGCACCGACTTCACCGTCACGATTTCCGCGCGCGACATGAAGCGTCTGGCGAAAGACGGCATCGATCCGGCGTCATGGAATGGAAAAGCGGTTCGCGTGCGCGGCTGGCTCTCGTTGCTGAACGGTCCCGAGATCGAGCTCACGCACGCGGAACAAATCGAACTGCTGGATTAGGCGGCGATTAGGCCCGCTTCGACTGGATCGCCGACCTGCTCGATCAACGCCCGCTTCAGCTTCGAGAGCGCATTCGCCTCGATCTGACGCACGCGCTCCTTCGAGATGCCGAGCCTCGCGCCCAGCGACTCGAGCGTTACCGTATCTTCCTGCATCTGCCGTTCGCGGATGATCACCTGCTCGCGCGGGGTCAGCGTGTCGAGCGCCAGATTGATCCACTGCGCCCGCGTCGCCGAATCGCGCGTCAGCATCACGTTCTCGTCCGGCCGCGGCGCATCGTCGGCGAGCAGATCCTGCCACTCGCCCTCGCCGGGCTCGCCAGGTGCCGCGTTCAGCGAGCGGTCGCCGCTCGTCAGCCGCGCATCCATGTCTTCGACGTCGCCGACGGAAACGCGCAGCGCCTTGGCAATCTTGAGCGCGCCTTCACGCGACAGATCCTTCGACGGGTTACCGGCGATCTTCGCCTTCAGCCGGCGCAGGTTGAAGAACAGCGACTTCTGCGTCGCCGTCGACGTCAGCCGCACGATCGACCAATTGCGCAGCACGTAGTCCTGGATCGCGGCACGGATCCACCACGTGGCGTAGGTCGAAAAGCGCACCTGCCGCTCCGGCTCGAAGCGCTGGGCCGCCTGCATCAGTCCGACCGCGCCTTCCTGAATGAGGTCGCCCATCGGCAAGCCATAGTTCTTGAACCGCGCAGCAACGGCCACGACGAGACGGAAATAGGCCGTCGTCAGCTCGTGCAACGCCTTCTTGTCGCCCTTGTCGCGCCAAGCGCGCGCGAGCTTTTGCTCATGCGCGGCTTCGAGCAAATCCGTGCTCATCGACTTCTTGATGAACCGGCGGTTTGCTTTGACGGCGTGGGCGGTGTCGAACGTGGCCATGGGGGCTCCAATTTCCTACTTCCCTACTTGGGTATCCTATAAACGCGGTTCAAGCCTCTTTAGACCAATTCCAAATTACGTTCCCGGCATGGAAAAAGGCGCGGCAGGGAATCCCCGCCGCGCCTATCCGTTTTTACCTACAGGGTAGGACTAAGCAGCGCGCTGTAGCGCCACTTCCAGCCTCTTCACCGCAGCGTCTTCGTCGATCCGCTCGACCGCCGCAACCTCGCGCGCCATACGTCCCAACGCCGCTTCGTAAAGCTGACGTTCGGAGTAGGACTGCTCAGGCTGCCCGCTCGCGCGGTGCAGGTCGCGAACAACCTCGGCGATCGAAATCAGGTCGCCCGAGTTGATCTTGGCTTCGTATTCTTGTGCCCGGCGGCTCCACATCGTGCGCTTGATGCGCGCGCGGCCCTTCAGCGTCTGCAGGGCGTTCGCCACCACATCCGGTGAGGATAGCCGGCGCATGCCGATCGAGCTGGCTTTGGCGACCGGCACCCGCAAGGTCATTTTGTCCTTATCGAAGTTGATCACGAAGAGCTCGAGCTTCGTGCCCGCCACTTCCTGCTCGACGACCTGGATGATCCGTCCCACGCCGTGAGCGGGGTAGACCACCCAATCGTTCGTCCGGAAATCCGGCCTTTTCGGCTTCGGCGGCAACACCTTCGCGACCACAGGGGCCACGACCGGCTTGCCGTGGCTGGCAACCAGCTTCGGCTCGACCTTGACCGTGGAAACCGTAGGCTTCGGCGCGACCTTGAGGTCGACCTTCGGAACGGCCTTCAGCTCGGGCTTCTTCACCTCGGCCTTATGGGCGGGCTTGGCCGCAGCCTTAACCGCAGCCTTGACAGGGCCTTTGAGGGCCACTTTCACGACCTTCGCCGGTGCTGCCTTCGTCGTCTTTCTCGCGCTCATCAACGTCTTATCTTTCCCGTTAAGCTTGGCCTTTGCCGCGGTCTTACGAACACGCGGCAGGTCAGCATCGCTTGGCCGTTCCACGCGATGCCGCTTCGGAAACTCCGTTGTTTTGAAAACGGCCCGGTGCGAATTCTTCGCGCCGCGTTCGCGGAGGCTGGTTTGCGTCCCCACGTGCTTGATCGACCGCCAGTTTTCTAAGGTTCAGTTCCGAGTTGCCGTAATGTAACACAGGAAATGGGAAAAATAAAGGCGGGGTGGGGCTTTAACTATTGTTTCACCCCTGTCGCAATCGCCCAAAAGCGGCAGGATTGAGCCAAAACCACAGTTACCCGCCCGGCAGCCCTAAATGGAGGAAGTTGTCGCACGCAACCGTGAAATGGGGAAAACCGGTTAACTGCC
>JBKJZU010000470.1:0-2506 GCA_046715015.1 Micropepsaceae bacterium | reverse complement strand
GCAAGCCGGCGCGGGCGCAGGAGACGGGCAGCCTCGTCTTCACCGGCGTCGACGAGGATCCCGAAACCGTCACGACGCTGCGCAAGCTTGGGTTCTCGCAACCGGAGGCCGTATCGGCGACGATCCGTGGGTGGCATCACGGACGCGTCCGCGCGACACGAAGCGTTAAGGCGCGCGAAAAGCTGACGGCGTTGATGCCGTTGTTGCTGCAGGCCCTGGCGAAGACGGCCAACCCGGACATCGCCTTCACCCGCTTCGATAGGTTCTTGAGTGGGATGCCGTCGGGCGTGCAGGTGTTCGCACTGCTTTATTCGAACCCGCGGCTCTTGGGGTTGATTGCCGAGATCGTCGGTGCGGCGCCGCGGCTGGCGGATCATCTGGCAGTGCGGCCGGGCTTGCTCGACGTGCTGATCGACGTCGACTTTTTGCGGGATCAACCGACGCTCGGCGACCTTGGCGAAAGTCTCGCGCCTTTGATGAAGGGGGCGAAGACGTTCGAGGACAAGCTGGACGCCGCGCGCCGCTGGACGAAAGATCAACAATTCCGCGTCGGGCTGCAACTGTTGCGCGGCGAGAGCGACGGCGTGCAGGCGGGTTATGCGTTTGCTGATGTCGCCGAGGCCGCGATCGTCGCTCTCCACGCCGCGGTGACGGAGGCGACCGCGGCCGCGCACGGACATGTTCCGGGCGGCGAGATGGTGGTCATTGCGATGGGCCGTCTGGGCGGGCGGGAAATGACGGCTGCCTCCGACCTCGACCTCATCTTTGTGTACGACCACACGAAGGATGCGACGGGATCGGACGGTGGGCGGCCGTTGGCGCCGAGCCTCTACTTCGCGCGGGCGTCGCAGCGGTTGATCTCCGCGCTGACCGTGATGACCGGTGAGGGCGGGCTTTACGAGGTCGACATGCGGCTTAGGCCGTCGGGCAACAAGGGGCCGGTTGCCGTGTCGTTCGAGACGTTCGCGAGGTATCAGGCGGAAGAGGCTTGGACTTGGGAGCGGCTTGCGCTGACGCGCGGGCGCGTGGTTGCGGGCCCAAGCGACTTGCGCGCGCGGGTCGAGGGCGTGATCCGCACGGCTTTGACCGCGCAGCGCGACCGGCAGAAGTTGCTGACCGACGTGGCGGATATGCGGGCGCGCCTCGATCGGGAACGTCCGGCCAAGTCGCCATGGGATTTGAAGGAAGTGAGGGGCGGGCTGTTCGACGTCGAGTTCATGGCGCAAGGGCTGCAGCTTGTTCACGGCGTGTTGAATGTGAACACGTTGGACGCGCTCGCCGCGCTTGCGGAGGCGAAAGCGCTGAGTCCGGAAGATGCCGGTGCTTTGATTGCGGCGGCACGGCTCTATACGAACGTGACGCAAGTGCTGCGGCTAACCGTCGAGGGTCCTTTCAATGCGGCGGAGGCGTCGGCGTCGCTGCAGGCGTTGGTTGCGCGGGTTGCGGGGTTTGGGGTGTTTGAGGATGTGGAGCCTGCGCTCAGCGCGATCGAGCAGGATGTTCGTGCGCGGTTTGCGGCGTTAATCGCGCCGCTGCCGGCCTAGAGGCGGGCGAGTACGCTTGCCGCGAATTCCGACAATGTGTCGTCGCGCGCTCCCATGATGACGATGCGGTCGCCCGGCGTTGCGAGTTCAACCAGCTTGTCGCCGCACGCCGCGCGCGCGGGGATGTGGAGTGCGTGACGGCCGGTTTCGTGCACGCCGCGGATGATGTCTTCGCTGCCGACCGTGCGCATCGTCGTGCCGCCGTAGTAGGCGGGGTCCGGCATCAGCAACACATCGTCTTTGTGCAATTCGTGCGCGAAGCATTCCGTGAGTTCGTTCTGCATGAGGCGGAGCGGGCCGAAGCCGTGCGGCTGAAACATCACAAGCAAGCGGCCGGGAAAGGCGTGGAGCGTCTTCAGCGTCGCCGCGATCTTGTCCGGGTTGTGCGCGAAGTCGTCGATAACCGTGACGCCGTTCTTTTCGCCCACGAATTCGAAGCGGCGTTTTATGCCGGTGAACGTGGCGAGCGCCGCGACGGCATCGGCTAGAGAGACGCCGCAAGCGCGGGCAGCGCAGAGGGCGGCAAGCGCGTTCGCAACGTTGTGCGTGCCGGGCAGTTGGATTTTCGCGTCGAGGCGTTTGCCGCTGTCACGCTCCGTCACCTCGAATGTGACGCCGCCGGGTGCTGGGCGCAGGCGACCGGCAAACAGCTGCGCGCGCAGGTCGGTTAGGCTGAACGTCGCGGCGTTCGGGGTAACGAGCGCTTTGGTTTCGTCGTTATCGAGGTTGAGGACCGGGGTTTCGGCTTTGGCGACGAAGTCGCGGAACAGCGCGCGCAGTTCGTCCATCGATTTGTGGTCGAGCGAGATGTTCGTCACGACCGCGACGCGCGGGCGGTAGAGCGCGATCGAGCCGTCGCTTTCGTCGACTTCGCTGACGAACGCGTCGCCAGGGCCGACCAGGGCGCTGGCGAACGGGTTGTCCGGCGCTTGAAAGTTCTTCATCACGGCGCCGTTCATGAT
>JBKJZU010000469.1:0-4892 GCA_046715015.1 Micropepsaceae bacterium | reverse complement strand
CCCACGACTTGAGCGGGTCAGAAAGAAGTCGTGGGTGGTCCGCCTGCGCGGACCATGACAGTAGGGGAAAGGGTGCGGGCCATTGCCTTTGCGCCGGAGGCGTACCAAAGTTTTGGCAACCTGCCATTTCAATTGGGAGAAGGTTCATGAGCGCCGCACCATCCGTGTTTCCTGGGTACTCGTCGGCGACGATCGACGACAAGCTCGTGAACCCCGCGCTCTATCAGGACGAGACGATCCACGACATCTATGCCGAGGTGCGCCGCGAGGATCCGCTGCACTGGACGGCGCCTGCGGGCTTCCGGCCGTTCTGGTCGGTGATGAAGCATGCGGACATTTTGGAGGTCGAGAAGAACCATCCGATCTTCGTCAACCGGTTGCGCACCTATCTCTCGCCGATCCAGGGCGAGGAGTGGGTGAAGGCGACGACGGGCGACACGCACCTCTTCCGCACGCTCGTGGACCTCGACGATCCCGTTCACATGAAGCTGCGGGGTCTCACGCAGTCGTGGTTCATGCCGCCGAACCTGAAGAAGCTCGAGGCGCGGATCGGGCAGATCGCGAAGGACCACGTCGACCGGATGGCGGCACTGGGCTCGGAATGCGACTTCGTGAAGGAGGTGGCGCTTTGGTATCCGCTCCGCGTGATCATGATGCTACTCGGCGTGCCGCCGGAAGACGAGCGCTTCATGCTGAAGATGACGCAGGAAATCTTCGGACCCGGCGATCCCGATGTTGCCGCGGAGACCGCGCACAAAGCCGACACCGCCGCGTTCGGCGCTTCGGGCGACCAAACGGTCGATCTGATGCAGACGGCGATGAAGCTCTTCGAGTACTTCGGGGCGATCACGGCGGACCGGCGCAAGCATCCGAAGGACGATGTCGCTTCGATCATCGCGAACGGCATGATCGACGGGCAGCCGATCGGCGAGCGCGAGGCGATGAGCTATTACATCATCATCGCGACGGCGGGGCACGACACGACGAGTTCGACGGCGGCGGGCGGGCTGCTGCAGCTGCTGAAGAATCCCGAGCAGATGGCGAAGCTGAAAGCCGACATGAGCCTGATCCCCAACTTCGTCGAGGAATCCATCCGTTGGGTGACGCCGGTGAAGCACTTCATGCGGACCGCGATGCAGGACTACGAGCTGCGCGGCAAGACGGTCAAGGAAGGCGACGGCTTGTGCATGTTCTATTGGTCCGGCAACCGCGACGAAGACGTGTTCGAGGATCCGTTCAAGTTCAAGGTCGACCGCAACGTGTCGAAGCACGTCGCGTTCGGGTACGGCGTGCATGTGTGCCTCGGCATGCATCTCGCGCGGATGGAGATCAGGGCGCTCTTCAACGAGCTCTTGCCGCGGCTGAAGTCGATCGAACTCAACGGCACGCCGAAAAACACGCTGGCGAACTTCGTGAGCGGGCTGAAGACGCTGCCGGTGCGCTACAAGATGGCGTGACACCTACTTCGAGGGAAACGACAGTTCCACATAAGCGCCTGGCGTCAACGCATCGATGCCTTGATCGACGATGTCGATATGGTTTCGAATTCGCTGCCAGTCGGTTGTCGGGAGCACTAAAATCGCGAGCCGGCGGCCGGTAAGGTTTTGTTGGTACTGAAGGTTTTTGTCGGTTGTGACGATCGCTTCGAAGCCAGCGCTCTCGGCAGCGACAAGGAGATCGCCGTTCTGCAGGTTTTGCCATCCACGTTCGAAGGTCGTGACAATTTCGTGGCCGGTCATGGCGCGGCGCAGCGGAACAGGCGTGCCTTGATCGAATAGGATTCGCACGCGCCGTTATGCTGGTTCGAGGCTGCGTTGGGCGTGTTCGAGGACGGCCTCGACCTGAGTACGCTCGACGCCGGGGAACCATTCCAGGAACTCCTGAATGGAGGCTCCGCCCTCAAGGTTCTCGAACAGCGCCTTCACCGGGACGCGCGTGTTCTTGAACAGCCAGGCGCCGCTGACTTTTCCTGGAATCCGTTCCACCGCAGAGCATTCGGACCAATCGATCATACGGGTAAGGTGGTGGAATTGCAGGTCGATTTCAAGCGGATGTTGCGCGCGCTCAGCCAGCTATTGCGCCGGTTTCAATGTTACCAACGTTTGACGAATTGCGACTTGGTCGCCGGGTTTGGCTGTGACGGTGTGGACGATGCCGTCGGCGGCGGCTTTCAGTTCATGCTCCATCTTCATCGCTTCGAGGATGGCGAGCACTTGGTTCTTCGCGACCGCCTGGCCGGGTTCGGCCGCGACTTTGATGATGCGACCTGCCATCGGCGCGCGGACGACGTTCGCGCCGGCTGAGCCTTTGGGTTCGGCGGGTGCGTAGGTGACGTCTTCGAAGATGGCGTCACGGCCATCAATTGAAAGCTGGATACGATTGTCGAAGAAGTGGCCGCCCACCGAGAAGGGCTTGCCGCGGTCCGACAGATTGGCCACGAACCATTCGCCTTCGTTATCGATCAGCTTTTCGATCTTCAGGTCGCCAATTGTGTTGTTGTTGATAACGAAGGCGGTTTCCTTGCTGCGTTCTCTGAGACGCACGAGCGAGCGAGCCGATCCAGTCGAGCGCCAGCCGCTTCCAGCACCGTACGCGAAGCACAATGCCGCCACTTGACCATCGCGACCTGAGAGGTGTTCGTCATCGAACGCCTTGCGTCGCGATAGCCATCCTATGTCCATTCTGCCGTCGCGAAACTCAGGATCGTCTAACAGATCAATTAGCAAGTTGCGATTGCAGCGAATGTCGTGGATTCGGTGCTCCTCGAATGAACCCAGCAGTGCGCGTCGAGCGGCGCTCCTGTCGGCACCCTTGGCGATGATCTTGGCGATCATGGAATCGTAGTGGCCGCTAACCTCCACAAAACCCAGCACGGCGCTATCGCAGCGGCCATTCCAGGATCGGTTGAAAAATCCCTTGCCTGTTTGTGGCCGGAAGTCATCGCCTGGGTCTTCGACACATAGGCGTGCCTCAATCGCATGGCCAGTGATCTTCACACCGGCTTGCTTCAACGGCAGCGGTTCGCCCTTCGCGACCGCGAGCTGCCACTGGATCAGGTTCGTGCCGGTGACTTCTTCTGTTACCGGGTGTTCGACCTGGATGCGGGTGTTCATTTCGAGGAAGTAGAAGTGGCCTTCGCGGTCGAGGAGGTATTCGACAGTGCCGGCGTTTGTGTAGTTCACGGCTTTGGCGAGCGCGACGGCGGCGTTCCCCATGCGGTTGCGCAGGTCTTCGCTGACGCCTGGGGCCGGGGCTTCTTCAATGATCTTTTGGTTGCGGCGTTGGACGGAGCAGTCGCGTTCGCCCAAATGGATGATGTTGCCCTGGGAGTCTCCGAAGACTTGCACTTCGATGTGGCGGACGTTGTCGAGCGCCTTTTCGAGGATCATGCGGTCGCTGGCGAAGGCGGATAGCGCTTCGCGTTTGGCTGAGGCGAGGGCTTCGGCGATGTCGGCTTCGTGGGTCAGGCGGCGTTGGCCGCGGCCGCCGCCGCCGAGCGCTGCCTTGATGAGGACCGGCCAGCCGATCTTCTTCGCCTCCGCGAGCAACTTTGCCTCGGATTGGTCGTCGCCATCGTAGCCGGGGATCACGGGCACGCCGGCTTTGCGGGCGATCTCCTTCGCGTTGCCTTTGTCGCCCATGGCGCGGATCGCGGCGGGCGAGGGGCCGATCCAGACGAGGCCCGCGTCGATGATGCTTTGCGCGAAGTCCGGGTTCTCGGAGAGGAAGCCGTAACCCGGGTGGATCGCCTCGGCGTTCGTTTGCTTGGCGGCGGCGAGGATGCGTTCGACGTTGAGGTACGACTCGCGCGCGGGTGATGGGCCGATGTGGACGGCGGCGTCGGCTTCTTCCACGTGCAGCGCGCGCTTGTCGGCGTCGGAGTAGACGGCGACGGCGCGCAGGCCCAACGCCTTGGCTTCGCGCACGATGCGGACCGCGATCTCGCCGCGGTTGGCGATGAGGACGCTCTTGAAGGGACGGTGAGGGTTCATGCGTGGGTGACCCCCTCCACCATCCGCCTACGCCAAAGCTTCAGCGGATGGTCCCCCTCCCCCGCTGAAGCGGGAGAGGAAACCTGCGCGGTGATCATCATGTGCCGCGCCCGGGGAGCGTGCCCATGTGTTTGGCGATGATTTGCAGCATCACTTCGTCGGCGCCGCCGCCGATGGAGGCGAGGCGGCCGTCGCGGTAGCGCCGTGTGATGGGCGTTTCCGACATAAAGCCCATGCCGCCCCAATATTGCAGGCAGGCGTCGCTGAGTTCGCGTTGCAGGCGGGCGGCCTTCAGCTTGGCCATCGAGGCCAGCTTCGTCATGTCTTCGCCGGCGACGTAGCGCTCGACTGCCGTCCAGGTGAGCGCGCGTAAGGCTTCGAGTTCGGTTTGCAGTTCGGCCAGACGGAAGTGGACGACTTGGTTGTCGAGCACCGACTTGCCGAAGATCTTGCGCTCGCGCGTGTATGCGATCGTTTCGTCGATCGACTTTTGCATGCCGGTCAAGGCCGCGAGCGCCGCGTACATGCGCTCCTCCTGGAACTGCACCATTTGGTAGGTGAAGCCGAGGCCTTCCTCACCGATGCGGTAGCGCTGCGGTACGCGCACGTCGTCGAAGTGGATCTGCGCCGTGTCGCTGGAATACATGCCGAGTTTCTTCAGCGTGCGGGCGACCGTCACGCCCTTCGTCTTCATCGGCACGCAGATCATCGTCTTGTTGCGGTGGGCGGGGCCATCGCCGGTGTTCGCAAGCAGGCAGATCCAATCGGCTTGCGCGCCGTTCGTGGTCCACATCTTGCCGCCGTTGATGACGTAGTCGGCGCCGTCGTGGCGGGCGTTCGTCTTGATCGCGGCGACGTCGGAGCCGGCGCCCACTTCGGAGACGCCAAGGCAGGCGACGT
>JBKJZU010000468.1:0-4035 GCA_046715015.1 Micropepsaceae bacterium | reverse complement strand
GAAGCGATTGCCGTCATCGGCAAGCTCGTCGATCTGGGCAGCGTTCGCGCCTTCGCGCTCTATCATCAAGCCGTCATCGAAGATCTGTCGGGCAACGCGAAAGACGCGCTGCCGCATTTCGAAGAGGCAAACCGCCTCTCCGAAGGCGACTCGCTGCGCATCCTGCAAGCCTACGCTGTGCACCTCGCGCGCAACGGCCAAGTGGAAAAGGCCAAGGGCGTTTACCGCGACTTCTTGAAGAAGGCGCCTTCAAACCCGGTGGTCGCGCGCGCGCTCGCGCGCCTTGATGCGGGCCAGCTTCCCGATCGCGTGATCTCGGGCAGCAAGCAAGGCTTGGCCGAAACAATGTACGGCCTCGCCGCAAGTTTGAGCGACGAACGCGCTGTCGAAATTCCTGTCTTCTATCTGCAGCTCGGCCTCGCGCTGGAGCCGCAACACGATCTCTCGCTCACGCTGCTTGGCGACCGCATGGAAACGGCCGAACGCTACGACGACGCGATCAACGTCTACGGGCGCGTTCAGCCGGCCTCGCCGCTCTATGCGAATGCGCGCCTGCAGATTGCGCAAAACTTGCAGCGTCAAAAGCGCTGGGACGAAGCGCTGACAGTATTGACCGCGGCGCTAAGCGGCGCCGCCGAAGATATGGACATTCACGCTTCGATCGGCGACGTGCAGCGCGGCCAGGAAAAATACGTGGAGGCCGCCGAGTCCTATTCGAAAGCCATCGCGTTGATCGGCACACCCCAGGAACGCAATTGGGTCCTCTACTACACGCGCGGGATTTCCTACGAACGCTCCAAGCGCTGGGCCGACGCCGAGCGCGATTTGCAGCAAGCGCTGAAGCTAAAGCCGGAACAGCCGTTGGTGATGAACTATCTCGCCTACAGTTGGGTCGAGCAGGGCGTGAACAAGACCGAAGCGCTCGCCATGCTCAAGCGCGCGGTGGACCTGCGCCCCGAAGACGGCTTCATCATCGACAGCCTCGGGTGGGCGCACTTCCGTCTCGGCGACTACACAAGCGCGATCAAATATCTCGAACAGGCGATCCTGCTCGAGCCGGGCGAACCGACCGTCAACGACCATCTGGGCGATGCTTACTGGCGCGTGGGCAGGAAGCTCGAAGCGCGTTTTCAGTGGCAACACGCACTGAACCTGAAGCCGGAAGCGGCGGACGAGCCGAAAATCCGCCGCAAGATTGAAGCGGGCCTCGACGACCTGCCAAAGGTCCCGGCGCAGGCCGGCACGCCGCAATCGTCGGGCCAGTGACGAGCCGCCTCGCACCCGCAAAGATCAATCTGTTCCTGCACGTCGGCGATAAGCGCGCCGACGGCTACCACAATCTCCTGAGCCTCGTGGTCTTCGCCGAGGTTGGCGACCGCTTGAGCCTTGCGCCGGCTGATCGCCTATCGCTGAAGGTGACGGGCAAGTTCCCGAACACCGGCCCCGCCGACGACAACCTCGTGATGAAGGCCGCGCGCGCGCTGCAGTCGTGGGCAGACAAGAACGGTCACAAAACAAAGCCCGTCGAACTCACGCTCGAAAAGAATCTACCGATCGCCTCCGGTATCGGCGGCGGCTCCAGCGACGCAGCAGCAACACTGCTGATGCTCGCGGCGCATTGGGGCTTGCCCATGGCCGTCGACGATCTCGAAGCCTTGGGTCTACAGCTGGGAGCGGACGTACCCGTTTGCCTGCGCGCGGCGCCGACGCTCGTCTCCGGTGTCGGCGAAGTGCTGACGCCGATGGACGGCTTGCCGCAGTTCGCGCTCATGCTTGCCAACCCGCGCATCGAAGTACCGACGGCCCAGGTCTTCAAGGCACTCGCCGTACGGTCCGGCGCCCATGCGCCGCCGCTGCCGCGCCTGGCCGACGCGCGCGAGCTCGCCATGTATCTCGACCGCACGATGAACGACCTCGCCGCACCCGCCAAGGCGCTCGCCCCCATCATCATGCAGGTCGAAAACGCAATCGGCGCCACCGACGGCTGCCTCACCGCCCGCATGTCGGGCTCGGGCGCCACCTGCTTCGGACTCTATGAAAGCCTGCCCACCGCCGAAGCGGCCGCGCGAGCAATCGCATCCGCACATCCCGACTGGTGGGTTAAAGCTGCGCCAAGCTACGCCGCGAAGTGATCAATAGGCGCGGCTGATGCAGAACTCGGCCAGGTCGGTGAGCGCACGCCGCATCGGGCTATCGGGAAACACGTTGAGCGCGCGGCAGGCTTCGTCCGTGAACGAGCGCGCCTTCGTCACCGTCGCCGCAATCGCGTGGTGCTTCTCGATCAAGTGGATGGCGTGCGTCAGGTCCGCGTCCGTCTGTTGGCGCTGCGCCATCGTGCGGCGCCAGAACTCGGCCTCGTCGGTGTTCGCGTGACCAAGCGCGATGATCACCGGCATCGTCAGCTTGCCCTCGCGGAAATCGTCGCCGACCGCCTTGCCCATCATCGCTTCGCGCCCGGAATAGTCGAGCGCGTCGTCGACGAGCTGGAACGCGATGCCGAGATTGTGCCCATAGGACTTCAACGCCGCCTCGCGCAAGCCGTCGGTCTGCGCGATCACGGCGCCGGACTCCGCCGCCGCAGCAAACAGCGCCGCCGTCTTCGCCGCGATGATTTTCAGATAGGTGTCTTCCGCGACGCCGATATTGCCTTGCGTATTCAGCTGCATCACCTCGCCCTCGGCGATCACCGCGGAGGCGTTGGACAAAATGTTGAGCACGCGCAGAGAGCCCGTCTCGACCATCAACTGGAACGAGCGCGAGAACAGGAAGTCGCCGACCAGAACGCTGGGTGCGTTGCCCCAAATGACGTGCGCGGCCGCTTTGCCGCGGCGAAGCTCGCTCTCGTCCACCACATCGTCGTGCAACAGCGTCGCCGTATGAATGAACTCGACCGCTGTCGCGAGCCGGATGTGCGCAAGCCCTTGGTAACCGCACAGCTGCGCCGCGGCGAGCGTCAGCATCGGCCGAAGCCGCTTGCCGCCGGAATTGACAAGGTGTCCCGCAAGCTCCGGGATCAGCGGCACGTCGGAACGCATCCGTTC
Source organism: Micropepsaceae bacterium (assembly GCA_046715015.1). GTDB lineage: Bacteria > Pseudomonadota > Alphaproteobacteria > Micropepsales > Micropepsaceae > SZUA-430. The sequence goes on along the minus strand of JBKJZU010000468.1, from coordinate 994 downwards.
CAGGATCAGCGCGTTAACATGCTGCAGATCGGCTTCGACCAGGCGGTAGAGCCGGTCCACCGCGCCGGCCGTCTCGCCCGCACCCTTGGTCAATCGCTGAAAAACTCTCACCGGCAGGGCCTCGGATTTGATTGCGCGCGCAGGGCTAGTCGGGTTCAAAATAGGAACCGCCCCAAAGCCAGGTCAAGGGTATAGGGTGCCGCTCATGAGAAAGGTGTGTTCGAATGGTTGAACTCCTGCGCTCGAACGACGCCGTGTTGGTGAGCTTTGTTCGTGGTTTGTTGGACGCCGAAAACATCCAGGTCTTCGAACTCGACCAACACGCAAGCGTGATGGACGGTAGCGTCGCCATGGTTCAGCGGCGTTTGATGGTTGACGACAAAGATGAACGCGCCGCCCGCCAGCTGCTACGCGATGCGGACCTCGGTCATGTCCTCCGTCCGTGATCAGCGTCCAAAGGCCGCACAAGGAATGGAGCTGACCGACGACGCCTTCTTGGGCGGCCGCGTTCACGCGTGGCAACCGGCGCTTGGGTTTAGGGCCGGGCTCGATGCGGTGACACTCGCAGCCAGCGTGCCGGCGCGCGCGAAGGACCGCGTTTGCGAACTCGGTGCCGGCGTCGGCATCGCATCGTTGTGCCTCGCCGCTCGCGTGCGCGATCTGCACATCACGGCCGTCGAAATCGACGAAGACCTCGCGGCGCTCACCCAAGCGAATGCGAAACGCAACAACGCATCCCTCGAAGCGGTCATTGCCGACGTCTTGAAGCGGCCGCGCACGATCGCGCGTCAAAGCTTCCATCACGTGCTGACGAACCCCCCGTATCACGACATCGCCCGCGGCACGCGCGCACCTGAGGCGGTGAAAGCGCGCGCGACGTCGGCAACCGCGCACGATCTCGTCACCTGGCTCCGCTTCGCCCGCGCGCTGACGCGCCCGAAGGGCACAGTGACGGCGATCCTGCCGCCGGATCAAATCCCGCTCGCCCTGCAGG
>JBKJZU010000467.1:0-5360 GCA_046715015.1 Micropepsaceae bacterium | reverse complement strand
AGCCTGCTCCGGTCCCCGAGCTGGTCAGCCAGGTCGCAATTCCGCATCAGAGCTTCAGACTTGCCAACGGCCTGACGGTGATCGTCCACGAGGACCACAAGGCGCCGATCGTCGCGGTCAGCACCTGGTACAATGTCGGGTCGAAGGACGAGCCCAAGGGCAAGACCGGCTTCGCCCATTTGTTCGAGCATCTGATGTTCAACGGCTCGGAGAATCTGCCCGGCGACTATTTCACTTATCTGCAGCAGATCGGCGCGACCGATTACAACGGGACAACCTGGTTCGACCGGACCAATTATTTCCAGACCGTGCCCAAGGCGGCGATCGACCGCGCCTTGTTCATGGAGTCCGACCGCATGGGCTATCTGCTCGGCGCGGTCACCCAGGAGAAGCTCGATAACCAGCGCGGCGTCGTGCAGAACGAGAAGCGCCAGGGCGACAATCAGCCTTACGGTTTGGTCGAGTATCTGCAGTTCGAGAACCTGTTCCCGGAGGGCCATCCCTATCACCACTCGACGATCGGCTCGATGGCCGACCTCGACGGTGCGAGCCTCGACGACGTGAAGAGCTGGTTCCGCGACAATTACGGTCCGAACAACGCCGTGCTCGTGCTTGCCGGCGACATCGATACGCCGACGGCAAAAACGTTGGTCGAGAAGTATTTCGGCGACATCAAGCGCGGACCCGCGACGAAGACGGTGAACGCGCCGGTGACGACGCTGCCTGCTCCGAAGGCCGATACGGTCACCGACCGTGTGGCCACGACGCGCATCCACCGCAATTGGGTGGTCCCAGGCTTGAACGACAAGGACTCTGCCGCGCTCGACGTTGCGGCTTCGGTGCTTGGCGGGCTTGCGAGCTCGCGGCTCGACAATGCGTTGGTGCGCAAGGAAAAGATCGCGGTCGCGGTCACGGCTTCGCTGCAAGAGTTTCAGCACGCGAGCGTGTTTGAGATGACGGCGGATGTGAAGCCCGGCGTCGATACGGCGGCGGTCGCGAAGCGGCTCGACGAAGTGTTGGCGGAGTTTCTGCGCGACGGGCCGACGGCGGACGAGGTGAGCCGGTCGGTTGTCTCAAAGCTCGGTGGCTATATTCGCGGCATCGAAGCCGTTGGCGGTTTTGGCGGCAAGGCCGTGGTGTTGGCGCAGGGCGAGTTGTTCTCGAACGACTCGAATTTTTACAAGAAGCGCTTGGCGCAACTCGGCGCGTTGACGCCGTCGGCCGTGCAGAAGGCTGCGAAGAAGTGGCTGACTCGGCCGGTCTATTCGCTGACCGTGAACCCAGGCGAACGGACGCTGGACGGCGGTACGCTGGGCGGCTGGGTCGATGCAAAGGCGCCGACGCATTCGCCGGCGCACTATGTCGATCCGAACGCCGAGCAGCAGCCGATGGGGCTCAGCAGCGCCGTCGATCGTTCGAAGCTGCCCGACGTGGGTTCGCTTGCGCCGCTCGACTTCCCGGCGCTGGAACGCGGCAAGCTTTCGAACGGGATCGACGTGATCTTCGCGAAGAAGGCGGCGGTACCGGCAGTGACCGTTTCGGTCAGCTTCGACGCGGGCTATGCGGCGGATCCGAAGGCCGCACTCGGCACGCAGTCGCTGATGCTGAACTTGATGCCGGAAGGCACCACCAGCCGCAGCAGCGTGCAGATTGCGGAAGAGAACGAGCGCTTGGGCTCGGGCCTTCAGACGGCAGCCTCGCTTGACCGTACAGCGGTGACGATGTTCGCGCTCTCTGCGAATCTCGGGCCCTCGATCGAACTGTTGGCCGACGTGGTGCGCAATCCGGCGTTCGAGGCTTCAGAAGTGGAGCGTCTTCGCGGGCAACAATTGTCGCGCATTTCGGCGGAGTTCAACAACCCGAACGCAATCGGCACGCGCATGCTGCTGCCCGCGCTTTACGGCACGGCGCATCCTTACGGCGTGCCGCCGAGCGGGCTTGGCGATCCGGCCATCGTTGCGAAAGTCTCGCGCGACGACCTGAAAGCCTTCCACGCGGCGTGGCTTCGTCCCGAAAAGGCGCGCATCGTCGTTGTCGGCGATACGACGTTGGCCGAAGTGACGGCGCTGCTCGAAAAGTCGTTCGGCACGTGGACGGTGCCGTCGTCGGCTGCGGGCACGAAGTCGTTCGCTGCTGCGATCCCGAAGGCTGCGAAGCGCATCATCCTTGTCGATCGGCCGAAGTCGCCGCAATCGATCATTCTTGCCGGTGAAGTGCTCGACGCGAAGGGGCGCGACGACCTTGTTGCGCTGAGTGCTGCGAACGAGGTCTTCGGCGGCAACTTCCTGGCGCGCATCAACATGAACCTGCGCGAGACGAAGGGTTGGTCCTATGGCGTGCGGAGCGGCATCAATCTCAACGCAGAGAGCGTACCGTTCATCATCACCGCACCGGTGCAGAGCGACCGGACGGGCGACTCGATGAAAGAGCTGATCGCCGATCTCACTGCGTATCTGGGGCCTAAGGGAACAGCCGAGGAAGAACTTGTTCGGACCGTGAACGGCAACGTGCGCCGGCTGCCGGGAAGCTTCGAGACGACGAACGCAGTGTTCGGCGGGGTCACGACGATCCTGAACTACGGCCGCCCCGACGACTATTACGAGCAGTTGCCCGCGAAGTACGCGGCGATGAAGGTCTCCGACATCGATTCGGCGGGCCGGGCCAAGCTCAGCGTCGACAAGCTGCTGTGGGTGGTCGTTGGCGATGCCTCGGTGGTCAAGCCGCAGCTCGAGGGCCTCGGCATGCAGGTCGAGGTCGTGCCCGCACCGGCTATGGGCAAATAGCGCCTAAAATCTAAAGCGTCGTGGAACGGCGGCTGCTTGCAGCCGCCGTTTCTTTTTGGGCGCTTGACGATCCAATACGTGCGATATAATTTACGTATGTAAAATGTCACATGATCATCTCGACGATGTTTGGCGTGCTTTGGCGAACCCCTACCGGCGCCGCATTCTGGACGTGCTGCGCGAGCGGCCGCGTACGACCGGGGAGCTTTCCGACACGTTGAAAGAGAACCGCTTCTTAGTGATGCAGCATCTTAGTCTGCTTCGCTCGGCGGGTCTTGTGACCGTCGAAGCGGAGGGGCGGCAGCGGATCAATCACCTGAACTCGGTGCCCATCCAGCAGATCTACGAGCGCTGGGTGGGCAAATATCAGGGCGATTGGGCGTCGGCGCTGGTCGGTTTGAAGCGCAACGTCGAGGCGAAGCAGGAACCGCGGCGGAAAGGCCGCGTCAAGGCTTGAGGGGACGAGATGGAAGAGCGGCAAGTTCATACGATCGAGATCAAGGCGCCGATCGCGCAGGTTTGGGCGGAGATCACGAAGCTCAAACACGTACAGAAACCGATGTTCAACACGGTGCTCGAAACCGATTTCAAACCGGGATCGCGGCTGCTCTATCGCAGCGAAGACGGCAAGCGCGTGTTCATCCTCGGCGAAGTGAAGGAATGCGTGCCGCCACGCAAGCTCGTGCACACGTTTCGCTTCGTGGGCATTGCGGAAGCGCCGACGCTGGTCGAATGGACGCTTGAGGAGTCGGGTGGGGCGACACACGTGACCGTCGTGCACTCGAGGTTCGTCGATCAGAAGAAGACGGCCGATTCCGTGCGCACAAGCTGGGTCGGGATACTCGGCAACATCAAGGCCGTGGTCGAAACCGGGAATGTGCCGCTGAAGACGCGGCTGATGCTTGGTCTGATGCAGACGTTCATGTTCATGGCGCCGAAGGACACGCTGCGCGAGAACATTCCGGAACTGAAGGAGAAGGCATGATGCGGTGGATGTGGCTGGCGATCGCCTTGTTGACGGTGCCGGTGGCGGCGGCCGCCGAATACGATGCGCAGCTCGCCAAGCGCCTCGGTGCGGACGAGCGTGGGATGCGTGGCTATGTGTTCGTTGTCTTAAAGACGGGCCCCAAGTCCGACCTGACCAAGGAACAGCAGCAGACGCTCTTTAAGGGTCACATGGCGAACATCCAACGGCTGGCAGCAGAGGGGAAGTTGGTCCTGGCCGGGCCCTTCGGCGACAACCCGCAGCGATTGGAGGGCGTTTTCATTTTCAACCTAGCGAAGGTTGAAGATGTCGAGCCGCTGCTCAAATCCGATCCTGCGATTGCAGGCGGCGCGCTCGCCTACGAAATTTACAATTGGTACGGGTCGGCCGCGGTGATGGAAATCCCGGCCATTCACCAACGCATCGACAAAACGCAGCGCTAAGAGTTCTACCGCAGGTGCAGCATTCGCGGGTTAGGTTGGACCACAGCGTCTTTGCTTCGTTAAGCGCTTTTCCTCTTGCGCTCATTCCCGATTGGTAGTGACGATAGAGACGCCCGGTGAGATCAAGGGCGTGCCCATTTCCGTTGGTTGCGCCCCCGGGCTTAGGGAGCAACTCATGGCAGACAAGAACGGCAAGGGAGGACATGGGCCACGTTGCGTGGCCCTGGTCGGACCTCAGGGCGGCGGCAAAACAACGCTGCTTGAAAGCATTTTGTGGATTACAGGAGCGATCACCCGCAAAGGAAGCCAAGCCCAGAAAAACACCGTCGGTGACGCGTCGCCCGAAGCGCGCGACCGGCTGATGAGCGTCGAGGTAACGCCTGCGACGGCGACCTATCTGGGCGACCATTTCACGTTTCTCGACTGTCCCGGCTCTATCGAATTTCAGCAAGAGACTTTGAATGCGCTTGCGGGCGTGGACGCGGCCGTCGTTGTCGCGGATCCCGATCCGACGAAAGCGGCACTCTTGCAACCGCTGTTGAAGCGGCTCGCCGACCTACAAATCCCGCACTATTTGTTCGTCAACAAGATCGATAAGGCGCAAGGCCAGGTGCGCGATCTTTTGACGGCGCTGCAGCCCGCCTCGGCTCGTCCGTTGGTGCTGCGCCAGGTGCCGATTTGGAAGGACGGGATCGTCACAGGGTTCGTCGATTTGGCGCTCGAACGCGCGTTCATCTATCGCGAGCACGCGGCGTCCGAAGTGGTCGCGATGCCCTCCGATATGAAAGACCGTGAACACGAAGCGCGCTACCAGATGCTGGAGAAGCTCGCCGATTACGACGACCATTTGATGGAGGAGTTGCTCTCCGACGTCGAACCACCGCGGGACGAGGTGTTTGCCGATCTTTCGCGTGAGCTAGCGGATGGGTTGATCGTGCCGGTGCTGTTGGGCTCGGGCGACGGCGACAATGGCGTTCGGCGGTTGCTCAAGGCGCTTCGGCATGAGGTGCCGGATGTTTCGCGCGCGGCCCAACGGCAAGGTCTTGAAGGCAACGGCGGCGACGATCCGGTGTTGCAGATCGTGAAAACCTATCACGGCGCGGGGGGCAAGCTTTCGCTCGCGCGCGTACTCAAAGGCGTGTTGAAGGA
>JBKJZU010000466.1:0-2623 GCA_046715015.1 Micropepsaceae bacterium | reverse complement strand
ACGGCATCATTGCGTTGACAAACAACGGCGTCCCCGACTTCACGCCGTTTCCGTTCACCGGTCGCTTCCAACAAACCGCCAACCCCGACAACTTCGACGGCAGCGTCAACTCCGACGACGGTCGATTGAACTTCGACAATGGGGATCTGCTCGGCGCGACGTTCAAAGCCAACCACGACCTGCAAATGACGTGGCAGAACTACAAGCTGTTCGCGCGTGCTATCGGCTTTTACGACGTAATCCTGGCCGAAGAGGATGCAGGCGATCGCTCCCTCGTGAACGGCGACGCGATCGGCGACGTTGGCCGCAACTACGAACTCCTCGACCTGTTCGTTTCGGCCGACTACACGATCGCCGAGATGCCGGTAAACCTGCGCCTCGGCAAACAAGTGATCAACTGGGGCGAAAGCACGTTCATCCTGAACGGCAACAACGTCTTCAATCCGATCGACGTGGCGGCCTTCCGCCGTCCCGGGTCCGAAATCAAGGAAGCGTTGGTTCCGGTCAACGCAATATCCGGTTCGATCTCGTTGCCGTTCGACGTCTCGCTGTCGGCATACGCGGCCCTCGATTGGGAGCCGTTCGAACTCGATCCGTCAGGGACCGCCTTTTCGACTGCTGACGTCGTCGCCGCCGGTACGTCTCTAGGCGGCAACGATGGTCGCGTGTCGTTCTTGAGCGGCAGCCCCTTCTCCGGCATGCGCCGCACCTGCGCCGCGGACGCCGCCGCGTTCGGCCTTACGGGTCTCAATGCTGTGACCGGTGTCTACAACGTTGGCGGCTCGGGTTTCGGTCTGCTGAAGAACCCGAACGTTGCGCAAGCCGGCAGCCTCGATTGCTTGGACGATCCGTTCGTTCAATCGACGACGCCCTACACGATCGGTCAGCACGAAAGCGTCAAGCTCGGCCTCATCGGCACGCTCGGAACGGAGGGCGTAACGCGCATCGGCCAGGGCGTGCTCACCCGCGACCGTGACGTCGAGGCGGATGACGGCAACCAGTACGGCTTCTCCGCCCGCTACTACGCGGAAGATTTGGGCGGCACCGAGTTTGGATTCTATTTCCAAAATTATCACAGCCGTCTCCCGTTCGTCGCAGAGAACGTGCGGCTAACCGAAGTGCATGTGGCCGCGACCGGCGGCTCGTTCCAAATCGCGTCGGGTCAGGCTGGCCGCTTCGCGCTTCCGACCGGCTGCTTGATTGACGGCAATCCGGCGACGTTCTTGGATCCGCGCATTTCGCCGGCGCTGCTGGGTCAAGTGCCGATCGGCGATCCTGAGGACATCCTCAACGCGACGTCGGCGGCTGCGGCCGGGATTCTGGGCATCGCGCTCTACAACAACCCGAACCCGGCCATCGGCTACAACAATATGTACGCCATGATCCAGCTGAACTGCGCGCTCACGCTGATGCAGTCGGGTACGAGTCCGGTGACGGGCCTGCCGACGTTGTTCGACGGGGCTGAGGTGTTGACCGCCGCGTCGGATATCGGGCTCTTCATAGAGTACCCGGAAGACATCAACGTCTGGGGCTTCAGCTTCAACACGACACTCTTCGGTTGGGGCGTGCAGGGCGACTTCACCTACCGTCCGGATGCGCCATTCCAGATCGATACGGACTCGATCACGATCGCCGCGGCAATGGCAGCTTGCGCCTTCCCCGCGGGCGTCGCCGATTTGGCCAGCACGTTCGAGGCACTCGGCACCCTCCCAGGTAACACATGCTTCTCCGGCGGATCGGTGGGCAACCGCACGATCCACGGCGCGCTGTACAACGAGATGTTCACCGGCCAGATCGGCACGACCTCGACCTACACGGCCTCGGATTGGTGGGTGGACTTTATCGGCGCCGACCTCGGCATACTCGTGACTGAAGCCGGCATGGTCTACGTGCCGGACGTCGAAGACACCTGGCTCGACAAATACGATCCCGATGGCCTTGGCCCAGCGAGCCCGACTGTGCGTCCCAACCAGTACCAAAACATCGGCTGTCAGGGTTCCGATCTGCCGCTTGGCGGCTTGCTTGGTCTCGATCGCAAGCTCAGCAAGAACTGCCGTCCGAACGACTTCTCCGCGGGCCTCGTTCTGCTGGCCCGCGTCGAATACAACAACGCGTTTGACACCGGCTACACGATCGTTCCGCAGATCGTCTACAGCTACGACTTCGAAGGCACGACACCGGCGCCGTACGGCAACTATCTTGAGGACCGCCAGGCGATCAGCCTCAGTCTGACGGGGACGCTGAACAACAACTTCCGTGTCGGCGCGAACTACTCGAACTTCTTCGGCGGCCATATCGCTAACAAGGCCAAAGACACCGATTTCGCGTCTCTCACGGCCAGCTACACGTTTTAAGCGAATCGTTAAGCCTTTTCGGCCCATTCCGCCCCTGGCGGAGTGGGCCGATTTGCGACCGGCCCTAACTCAGAGTACAACTACCGGCAAATAGCGGACATATGCCTTTTTGGGCGGGGGCGTAACCGTATCGAACGTTGATAGGTGGAGGAAACTGTGACGAAGAAGTTGATGTTTGTGACGGCTTGCGCGCTTGCGGTAGGCTTTACCGGGAGTGCGTGGGCGAAGGGCGATGCTTCGCGATTGGGCAAGGACCTGACGCCGTTCGG
>JBKJZU010000465.1:0-7037 GCA_046715015.1 Micropepsaceae bacterium | reverse complement strand
GCGAACGGGGTGACCGATCCGGGCTCTATGCCCAGATGCTCGCGCAGCAGATCCGCGGATGCAAACGAGAGACGGCCGCGCGCGCCGATCAACGGACCGAGCGCCGTCAAGTCGACAGGGATGTCTTCGAGCGTCACGGCGAGGAACAAACGATCCTTCTTGTCCTTCAGGAACAAGTTCTTCGTGTGACCGCCTTCGATCTTGCCGCGCAGGTGCTTTGCCTCCTCCACCGTGAAGACGGGTGGGTGCGTGATCGTCGCGTGGGCGATCCCCAGTCGATCAAGCTCGGCGAACAGGTCTTTTGGGTTTGATTTCATTGGGTTGCGTGCTGCGGAACGCCGTTTTGCGAAAATCGAATCCGTTAGATGCGTTAGATTCGCGGCGTTCTGCGGTTTTATCCGTTAGGTATGCGTTAGATGTACGTTAGGCGTGCGTTCGGCGGCGCCTTTGACGCGGACAATCTGCGCCACGGGCGCGCATCAGCATCGTCGGATGTTTCAATTGTCAAGTTGCAGCCGCCGGCCCAAGAGGCCAGGGAAGGGCGCTTCAGCGCCTCTACTTTTGTTGACCTATTCATAGTCTATTCTTATAGAAAAGTCAAGTATCGTGCTTGTCACAACCTTTGGCTCAAGCGGAACATGAGCCAAGCCGCGATGAGCAGGAGGACGGCGCCGCCGACCTGAAATTCCCAGGCGCGCTCTGGGGCGACGCGGCCCATGCTGCGTATGCCGACCTCGGGCGCGAGGAAGTAGACCGAGGCTTTGACGATTTGCGCCCAACCGAACAGCGTCAGCACGATGGCGCCGCCTTCCCAAACGTTGTGAAATGCGACGATGACCGAGCCGAACATCAGGGCCAGGAAGGCGATCGCAAATGCACCTGTCGTGCCGTGGGCGCGCACCAGCACGAAGAAGTTCGCCCACGCCTTGGGCTGCAGAATGTGCGAGAGGCCAATCACGGTGAGGTGGACGGCGGCGTAGAGTTCTACGGCTTTGGCGAGGTCGGTTGTCATGGGCGTTCGCTTCGTTGCTAATGTCGTTGTGACGGCTTCATGAGCTTAGGCGGCGGTGCGATGAGCGACATTGCGGTGATTGGTCCCGGGGCAATCGGGTGTGCGTTTGCGGCGGCGGCGCAGCAAGCAGGGCATGCGGTCGCGATTGCGGCGCGCACGCCCTTTGCTTCGATCGATGTGACTTATCCCGGTGGGCGGGTGCAGGGTCCGGTGCGGGCGCTGTCGTTGGACGAGGCGCGGCCGTTTCCGGTCGTGATGTTGGCGACGAAGGCGCATCAAACGGCGGACGCGGCACCCTGGCTGAAGGCGTTGTGCGGCCAGGGCACCGTGCTTGCGGTGTTGCAGAACGGGGTCGAGCATATCGCGCGGGTGCAGCCGCTCGTCGCGCGCGGGGTTGAGATCGTGCCGACGATGGTCGCGTGCCCCAGCGATCGTTCGGGGCCAGGCGTTGCGGTGGTGACGGGGCCGGCGCGGCTCGACGTGCCGCGCGGGAACCCAAGCGAGCGATTCGTCCAAGTGTTCGAAGGATCGTTCGCGGAGGTGCGGATCGTCGACGATTGGTTGACGTCGGCGTGGGGGAAACTCGTGCTCAATGCCGTCGGCGGCGGGATCGGCGTGCTGACGCGCAAGGGCAACGAGGTGCTGCAGGACGAAGGGATCGCGCGGCTCTATCGCGCGCTTGCGGCGGAGGTGGCGGCGGTCGCGCGCGCGGAAGGCGCGAAGCTGCCGGAAGACATCGGTGAGAGACTTTACGCGATGATCTCGCGCGGGCCGCATTTGCATACGCCATCGATCGTGGTCGATCGCTTGCAAGGGCGGCCGACGGAGTGGGTGGCGCGGAACGAGGTCGTTCTGCGGTTGGCTGCGAAGCACGGGATCGCGGTGCCGCTGAACGAACTCGTGTGTCACTTGATCCGCGTCGGCGAACCGGGGTAGGGGCGCACCTCTACGAGGGTAGCAACAGCGCCGTTTTGCGCGGTTTTCGCTGCTGCCCGGGAACTTATACGAGTCCTCTTCGTTTCCAAGCTAGCGGGGTGCCGGTCGGCGCAACCGCGGTGAGGACAATCATGAACCTGTTGTCATCTGTCACCTCTCTGGCGCTCGTCGCGCTTGCCGTGTCGTTCGCTCCGCCTCCCACGGCGGAGTCGGTTGTTTTGCGCCTCGAAAAAATGCGGCCTTACATTCCGGGCGTGCCCGATGAAGCGGATTTTCGTGTGATGAGCGGTGAGCGCGCGTTCGTTTCGTGCGAACTCCAACGCGCGTATCCCAGCGGCGAAGTGGAACACGGATGCCGGACCTATGACGAGAGCCGCAACCGCTGGGGCAAATCGGTCGAATGGTATTCGGCTGACGCATTGCAGCCTCTGACGAAGAAGAATGCCCGCGTCATGACCGCGAGCCGCAAGAGCGGTAGCCGGTTCGAATAGTTGAGACGCTGCCCCCGTTTAGGGCCGCACCAATCCCGTTAGACCGTCGATGCTCTCGGCGTTGGATGTGTAGCGACGTTCGGCCCATTCGTCGCGGGTGCGGTGCTCGATGGCGCGCTTGAGTTGGTCGCGTTCGCCTTTAAAGTCGAAGAACGGCACGCCCCAGCCGCAGCTGTCGGCGATGCGGTCGACATCCACCGTCACGATGTTGCGGGCGCGTTCGAAGCCCGGGAAGCGTGCAAGTTCGGCGTCGAAGCCTGGTTCGTCGAACTGCATCACATGAGCTTTGCCGTAGAGCCGCAAAATCATCGCCGGACCTTCGAAGGCGCAGAACATGATCGTGATACGGCCATTCTCGCGCACGTGGGCTACGGTTTCTATGCCGGAACCGCCGAGGTCGGCGTAGGCGACGCGTTTCGGCGAGAGGATGCGAAAGGCGTCGTAACCCTTGGGGCTCAAGTTCACGTGGCCGTCGGCCGAGAGCGGTGCCGTCGCGACGAAGAACATCTTCTGTTTGGCGATGAAGGCGGCAAGCCTGTCGTCGATCTCTTCGTAGAGTTTGGCCATCGGCGTGGTCCTAGTTGTGCGCTGTGTTCTCGTGCCACGGCTTGTCGCGATGGCGCAATCCCCCGGGGTTCGTGGCCTATCGCGTTGGAATGTGGTACGCGCACGAAAATGCCATCTCAACGCAACGTTCTGGTGTTTGTCTGCCTCGTCATCTTTCTGGATGCGTTGGGCTTGGGGCTCATTCTTCCGGTGACGCCGGACTTGATTGCGCAGCTGACCGATCTGCCGAACAGCGGCGCGGCGGAGGTCAGCGGGTATTTGATGTTCGCGTTCGCGGGCGCGCAGTTTTTCTCGGCGCCGATTTTGGGCGGCTTGAGCGACCATTTTGGGCGCAGGTGGATACTGCTGCTCGCGCTGTTCGGCTTTGCCGTGAACTATTTCTTGATGGCGGCGGCGCCGACGCTCGCTTGGCTCTTTGTGGCGCGGGTGGTTTCGGGCGTGTGCGGCGGGACATATCCGGCGGCGAATGCGGCGCTTGTCGATGTTACTGCGCCTGCGGACCGGCCGCGCGCGTTTGGTTTGACCGGCGGCGCGTTGGGGCTCGGGTTCATTCTTGGGCCGCCGATCGGCGGGCTGCTGGGGGAGTATGACTATCGTTTGCCGTTCCTCGCGGCCGGCGTGTTCACGTTCGCAGTCTTTATCTATGGCTGGTTCGTATTCGGCGAGACGCTTCCCGCGGAGCGGCGACGCGAGTTCGATTGGCGGCGCGCCAATCCGTTGGGCAGTGTGCGGTCGGTCGCGAGCTATCCGGCCGTGTTCGCGCTTTTGATCGCGAACTTCTGCGTTCAGTTGTCGAGCCAGTCGTACGCAACGATTTGGGCGTTCTACACGATCGAGGTTGCGCAGTGGAGCAAGTGGGCGATCGGCGTATCGGCGGGCGTCTACGGGTTCATGGTGGTGTTGGTGCAGGGCGGGTTGACGGGACCTGTGGTCAAGCGCTTCGGCGAGTGGCGATCGTTGTGGTTCGGGCTCGCGATGGCGGGCTTGAGCTATTTGGGCTTTGCGTTCGTGACGGGGCCGGTCGGCATTTATGCATTTATTGTCGTCGGCGGGTTCGCGGGCTTCGTATTTCCGGCGATGCAGTCGCTGATGACCAAAGGTGTTCCGGAAAATGCACAGGGCGAACTGCAAGGCGCGCTCGCTTCGAGTTTCTGCCTGGCGGCGATCATCGGGCCGGTCGTTATGAGCCACTTATTCTCTGCGTTCACGAGTGGCGCAGGGGCGCACTTTCCGGGCGCGCCGTTCTTGGCGGGTTTGGCGCTTGTGATGTGCGCCGGGCTGGTGTTGATCAGTTGGGGGCGAGGGCGTCCGGCCGCGCAGAGCTAACGCCGTGCGAGATCGAGTGCTTTTTCCAACACGTCGTCGCGCTTGGTGCGGAGCGATCGCAGCGTTTGCGTGACGGGCACGTCCGGCTTTAGGCCGATGCGCTGAAGTTGCCGGCCGTCGGGGTGGCGGACGTCGTGACCGGTGAAGCGCAGCAGCAGCCCGCCGGGAAGTGCCACGTTCGTGACGTCGCCGATCGTGCCGTTCGTGGTGGTGCCGACGAACGTCGCGTTGGCGCCGGCTCTTAGGATCAGGGCGGTGTGTTCGGCTTGGCTGGCGGTGCGTTCGTCGATCAAGGCGAAGACGCGGCCGGTGTAGCGGTTTGCCGGCGCGGGCCGCTGAACGTCGCCTAGGCTCAACCAGTTCGTGTTGCCGGCTTCGGTCTTCGGCGGGCCTTGGTACGCCGCACGGCGAAATCTTGCGACCGCGAACGGCTGGTCTGTTTTGGCGAGGCGTGCGCCGATGCCCCAGCCTGTCCCCTGCGGCGGACCGCGCAGATCGATGATGATTGCTTTGGCGGCCATCAATTCGTCGAGCGCACGGCCGGCGTCGGCGGGGGCCAGATGCTCAAGATCGACGTAACCGACATTGCCGGGCAGCATGCGCCAGGCCGGCGTCGCAGACGGCACGGGCTTGGCCGCGGTGCGCGTCACGCGGACGGTGCGCGGGCTGCCCTTCGGGCTTCGCACCCAAAGCGCTGCGGTGCTACCCGGCGGTCCGCTCAACACTCTATTTGCGGTGGCGGCGCGAAACGCTTGTGGCGTGGAGGCTGGGATGAGCGAGAGCAGGCGTTGCTCGAGAATACCTACGGATATGCCGTCGACGGCCAGGATTTCGTCGCCCACTTTTAGTTTGGGGGACAGTTTCTCATCGTCGACGCGCGTGATCGCCAAGCGTCCCTCGATGAAACGGGCGCGGGCTTCCGGCAGTTGCGTGCCGAAGCCGAACGGCGCCGCAGTCAAGCCGTCGATACTGGTGTGCGAGTCCTGCATGCGGGCGGCGAGGCGCAGCAGCGCCGCTTCGTAAGCGGCCCGCGTGTCGGCTGCGAGCATCATCGGGATGAACTCGGTCAGGCCTGCGTCCCACGGGCGGTCCATCAATGTTTTGTAGGGATGGAAATACGAGATCGTGCCCCACATGCGAAAAAGCGCGAGCAAGCGTTGTTCTTGCTGCGGCAGGCCCGCATCCTTGTAGCGGCGCGGCGGACGCTGCAGCGGCGGGAGCGACGGTTCGCGCAACACGGCGGACGGCTTTGCCGAGAGTTCGGCGATCGCTGCGGCGAGTGTGGTTTGCGGCGGCGCGGTTATGTCAGGACGAAAGCCGACCGCGCCGGCGGGGTAGGTGTAGAGGCCTTCGCTGATTTGAACGGTTAGGCGTGCGGTGCGCATTGTCGCGAGCCCCGCACCGATCGGACCGCCGGCGACGACGCGCGCTTGTCCCGCCGATTGGAGCGCCGCGATTGCAGGAAGCTGAGCGGCGCCGGCCGCAGTGTCGATCATGAATACGAGCGGCGTTTTTGTCGGCGCGGCTTTGCCTGGCGCAAGCGAGCCTTTGCTGACCAAGCTGAAGCCCGCGACGAAGCGGCCCGACGAAGCGCCGGACTCGGCGGGGAATCCGCTATAGCTGCGTACCAAGGCGGAGCCTGCAGGCAGTTCCGTCGTCGTGCGCGTTCGCGCGATGGCGGCGATGACGGCTTGGAGTGCTGCTTGATCGCCGGTGAAGGCGCGGCAGTCGACGATCGCGGGTTGGGTCGCAATGTTCTCGGCCAGTTGCAACGGCGCGGCGCCCGTCGTTACCGCGTGCGCCATGGCGTTGCAATCGGCAATCCAGACGCCGCGCTCCTTGCGAACCGGCGACGGCAATTGAGCTAGTACTGCCGGCTTGGTCGCAACGACGCGGGCGGCGGGATCCCCGCTCCGGCGCAGCATGGCGTTGACGGCGGCCGTCATAGCGGCTTCGTCTTGTGCGGCGCGGACAGCAGGGATGGCTTCGATCAGCGCTTGGTCCCACTCGATGCCGCTTGCGCCGAGATAGGGGTCGAACAAATCGACGTAGACCCAGATGCGGGCCAAATCCTCCAGGCGCTGAACTTCGCGCGCAGACGGCGCTGCTGCGCCGAACGCGGGCGCCATGCTCAAGGCGCCGAGCAGCAATAAGCACAAAATATGGCGGGGATGCCTCATCGAGAGGGGAGCCTAGTACGAATCGGGGGGCGGGTGCTCGTAACCGAATGGTTACTTTTGTCTAACCCGATCGAAATCTGTTTCCCTTAGCGTTGCTTCCAACGGCGCCGGCAGAGCGCCTCGGAGGGCTTCATGGCGAACTACCGGCAAAAGATGGCGGGGGCACTGGCCACAGTGGCGCAGGCGTTTGCGGGGACGGCGATGGCGTGGGCTCCGATCAGCGCGGCGCAGCGGCCAGTCGGCGAGATTCTGGACGTGTCGCAGACGTTCGTGCCGGGCTATCCGCAGACGTTCGAGCCGGCCCGCGAGATTCGCATCGTCAGCGAATAAGGCCGGTTTCGCGGCCTGCTTCGGCGAACTTGGCGACGGCGAATTCGAGGTCGGCGCGCGTCAATGCCGCCGACATTTGCGTGCGGATGCGGGCTTTGCCTTGCGGCACGACCGGATAAGAAAACGCAATCACGTAGATGCCTTTGACCAGCATCGCTTCGGCGAAGCGGCTGGCCAAGCGCGCGTCGCCGATCA
>JBKJZU010000464.1:0-4417 GCA_046715015.1 Micropepsaceae bacterium | reverse complement strand
GCGCGAGGGCATTCAGCACCGCATTGACCACTGCCGGCAGTGCGCCCACCGTTCCCGCTTCGCCCGCACCCTTTACGCCAAGCGGATTGAGCTTGGTTGGTACCGGGTTACTTTCGATCGGCATTGAGCAGATGTCATCGGCGCGCGGCATGCAGTAGTCGAGAAACGTCGCCGAAAGAAGCTGGCCGGTTTCGCGGTCATAGGCCACCTCTTCCATCAGCGCTTGTCCAAGCCCTTGCGCCACGCCGCCGTGGATCTGGCCCTTCAACGTGAGCGGATTGATCACCGTGCCCACGTCATCGACGACGCAGTAACGCTTGACCTCGACCGTGCCGGTTTCCGGATCGACTTCCACTTCGCACATGTGGCTGCCATTTGGAAACGTCGCGGCCTTTGGCACGAAGGTCGCCGATTCAAAGAAACCCACTTCGACACCGGCCGGCAATTTGGCCGGCAGGAATGCTGTCTTGGCGATCTCCTTGATCGTGATCGAACGATCGGTACCGCCAACCTTAAACCGGCCGTTGGAAAATTCGATGTCGCCGGGGGCCGCTTCGAGCGCGTGTCCCGCGATGAGCTTGCCTTTTTCGATCAGTTTGTCAGCGGCCATCGACAGCGCACTGCCGGCAATGACCGTGGAGCGTGATCCCATGGTCCCCATGCCGAATGTGACGCGATCCGTGTCGCCGTCGATGTAGTGCACGTCGCCAGGATCGACGCCGAGGCGTTCGACCAGAATCTGCTTGAAGGTGGTTTCATGGGCCTGACCTTGCGCTTTCGTGCCCATGAACACCGTCGCGGTCCCGCTAGTATCGAAACGGATCTCGGCGAATTCAGGACTTGGCGAGGCGGCATTTTCGATGGCGTTGACCAGCGCAACACCGCGCAGTCGGTTCCGCTTTTTCGATTCGGCCTGCCGCGCCGGGAACCCGGCGAGATCGGCCAGCCGGATCACCGCGTCCATGCCTTGTTCGAATTCGCCGCAATCGTAGGTGACGCCAAACGCATTCTTATAGGGCAGCGCGGCCGGTGCAATGAGGTTCTTGCGTCGCAACGCGATGGGATCCATGTTGAGTTCGCGCGCGGTGTCATCGATGAGCCGTTCGATCACATAGGTCGCTTCCGGGCGGCCGGCACCGCGGTAGGGCGCGGTGGGATTGCTGTTAGAGAGCACCGCGGTGACGAGCACGTGCGCAGCGGGAAGCGTGTAGACGCCGGCGAGCGTGCCGACGTTTGAGAAGATCGACAGCAGATTGCGGTCCGAACCGATATACGCGCCGATATTCGCGCGGGTGCGAACGCGCAAGGCGAGAAAGCGGCCCTTGTTGTCGAGGGCGAGTTCGGCGTCGCTGATGTTGTCGCGGCCATGCTCATCGCCCATCACCGCTTCGGTCCGATCGGCCGACCATTTCACCGGACGGCGCAATTTGCGCGCGGCCCAAAGGACGAGGCGATGCTCGATGTACTGCCAGCCCTTCGTGCCAAAGCCGCCGCCCACATCACCCGCGATCACCCGCAGTTTGCTCTCGGGCATCTTGAAGACGGTGGCCAGCAGTTGGCGAACACGGTGCGGGTACTGCACATCCGCATAGAGGGTGAAGCGGTCCTCGCCCGGGTCGTATACGCCAATCGCGCCACGCGGTTCCATGTACTGCGCGAAGACCCGCGTGATGACGTAGCGTCGCTTCACGATGCGGGCAGCCCCGGCAAACGACGCATCGGTCGCCGCCTTGTTGCCCTGCTCGTAGATGTGCGAGATGTTGTCCGGACAGGCATCCCACACCGCGGGTTTGCCTGGTTCACCGGCGTCTTCGGTGGCGGTGACCGAGGGTAGCTGCTCGTAATCGACAATGATGCGCTCGGCGGCGTCCTTGGCTTGCGCAAGCGTTTCAGCGACGACCAGAGCCACCGAATCCCCGACATATCGCACCCGATCCTTGACCAGCACCGGGCGCTGTGGCGCGAAGATCGGCGTTCCGTCCGGGCGCTTGCGTGGAAAAGTGACCTTCGGACTGCCGAGGGCGTCGCGATCGTAATCATCGGCCGAATAGACCGCGATGACACCGGGCCCGTCTGCCGCCGCCGCCGTGTCGATCGAGAGAATACGCGCATGAGCGTGGGGTGAGCGCAGCACGACCGCATGCGCCTGACCGGCGATATTGACATCGTTCACGAAGCGACCGTCGCCGCGCAACAGCCGCGGATCTTCGAAGCGGGAGACGGATTGGCCGATGCCGAACTGATTGGGAGAGTCGTTCATGGTGTCGAGATTGAATCGAGCAGTGGTGAAGGATAGCTTGGACAGCAAGCGCGCGTGACTGGCGCGCCGTTCGTCAATATTGACTTCGACGCGTACCAAGGTATCGTACGCGGTCCCGGCGCGAATCTCGAACGCTATCGCCGGATGCCCCAGGAGGAGCCATCCCCGTGCATGCCGCGTTGCGCCCGCAAGAGGTCAACCCCGCGAAGCTTGTGTCGCTGTTTCGCAAGCAACTCGAGCTATGCCGGGTCACCGCCGGCGAAACGATTGCCATCGTGATCGATCATGGGCGGCGTGTCGATCCGGCGATGATCGTCAAGCGTGAGGCACGCTGAGCACGACCGATGCGCATCGAGGGCTCTTTCGAGGTGGGCGCACCGATCGAACGCACCTTTCACGAGCTGAAGGACGCCGGCCTCATGGCCCGTTGCGTGCCCGGATGCGATGCAATCGAGCGCGAATCGGCATCCCGGTACCGCGCGCGGGTCACCGTGGGCGTGGGGACCATTCATGCGACCTTCAATCTCACCGTCGAAATCACGCAAGAAGATCCGCCCAACCGGGTGATTTCGCGAACACGGGGCGACGAGGGATCGCGCGCCAGCATGTTGGCGGCCGACAACACGGTGAGTTTGGTTGCGCTTGGCGCCAATGCCACGCGAGTGCAATACGTGTCGGAGGTTTCCGTGACCGGGCGTCTCGGGAAATTCGCGCTCGGCGTCATGAAGAACAAAGTCGAATAGCTCGGGCAGGAGTTCGCGACACGTTTTCGCACCGCGCTCGAGGAGCGCCTGTCCGTGGACCAATCCCTGCCCAACCAACTGCCGCTTGCCTCCCATGTTGTTCCGACCGAAAACGGTTAGCAAAGCGGTCGCGCTGCTCGCCTTGCATCCGCATGCGCGCATCCTGGCGGGCGGGGCCACATTGGTCGCGATGATCAACGCGCGCCTCGATGAGCCGGAAGCGATCGTGAGCCTGCGTGACATCAAGGAGATTCGCGGCATCAAACGCGCGGCGGGCGGCGCCATTCGCATCGGTGCCTTCACTCGCCATGCGCAGACGGCCACCTCGCAGGCACGCCTCAACGGGACGCTTGCAGTCGTCCCGGCCGCCGCCGCGCAGATTGCGAATGCAACGGTTCGAAACATGGGGACGATCGGCGGCTCGATTGCGTTCGCCGATCCCGGCCTCGACTATCCGCCCGCACTGGTGGCGGCTGGTGCCACGATCGAAGTCGCGTCCCGAGCGGGCCGCCGACGTATCGATGCCCGCGAATTCTTTGTCGATTGGTATGCGACCGCCCTCGCGCCGGGCGAGATGGTGACCGCCATCGAATTGCCCACCCCGCGGCAGGGCACCGGCGTCTATCTCAAGCTCGCCCGCGTATCCGGGGACTATGCGACCGTTTCGGTGGCGCTGTCGGTGGCGAAAACAAATCACGGCCTTGAGGCACGCGTGGCGGTGGGCGCATGCGGACCGAAACCCCTATTGTTCGATGACGTCAATGCGCTCTTGTCCGGGGATCCAAGCGACGTCGAGATCGAGCGTGCGGGCGCGTTGCTCCAGGCCGCGGCCGACCCGGTCGATGACGTGAGAGGAACCGCCGAGTACCGGCGCATGCTGATTCCGCGGATGCTGGCCCAGGCATTCGCGCAGGCCAGGCATAACCTGGGGTCACGCAATGGCTGAGCCGATCCTGATCAAGCTCGACGTGAATGGTCGCGCCCATGCATTGAATGTGGCGCTGACGGAAACCCTGCTGACCACCTTGCGCGAGCAACTGTTTCTGACCGGGTCCAAGCGCGGCTGCAATCAAGGCGTTTGCGGGGCGTGCACGGTGATGGTCGACGACGTGCCGATGCGCGCCTGCCTATCGCTCAGCGCGAATTGCGAAGGATCGGCCATCCGCACGATCGAGGGGTTCGATGCGGACGCGACGATGAATCGCCTCAAGGACGCGTTCGTCGGCGAAGGCGCTTTGCAATGCGGCTTTTGCACCGCCGGCATGCTGGTTACATCGCATGCGCTGCTCGCATCGAACGAGCATCCAAGCGTCGATGAGGTTCGCGAGCGGCTGTCGGGAAACCTTTGCCGCTGCACCGGCTACCGAAAAATCATCGAAGCGGTGCGCCGCGCCGCAGAGGGGTCCGGGTCATG